>JANLFW010000005.1:8010-94213 GCA_024653305.1 Candidatus Acetothermia bacterium
TTCACCGAGATCCTGGCCGGCCACGTGCGGGAGGCCATCGCCCACCTCAGGCTCGCGGCGGAGCTGAGGGAGCAGGCGATCCGCGACCCCCTCACCGGCCTCTACAACCGCCGGTTCCTGTCCGAGGTGCTCGCCCAGGAGCTGGAGCGGGCCCGCCGCTACGGGCGGCCGTTGGCCCTCGTCATGGGGGACGTGGACTCCTTCAAGGCCATCAACGACCGGTACGGCCACGTCGCGGGCGACCAGGCGCTCCAGCGGGTGGCCAGGGTGCTCCAATCCACGGTGCGCGCCTCGGATTACGTGGTGCGCTACGGGGGCGAGGAGTTCGTGGTGGTCCTGCCGGAGACGGACGAGGCAGGGGCGGAGGAGGCGATGGCCCGCATCACCCAGGCCCTGGTGGAGATGCCTGAGGAACCCCGGGCCACCCTCAGCCTGGGGGCAGCGGTGTGGCATCCCGGGGAAGCGCCCGCGGCCTCGGTGGAGGACCTCCTCCGGCGGGCGGACGAGATGCTGTACACGATGAAGCGGCGGCACCGGGACTAGCGCCACTCCCCGGCCTCCACGGTGAGGCCATCCGCGGCGGCGACCACCTTGATCCCGAGCTTCTCCGCGAGCTCCGCCGCGAGCTCCCAGGGCTTCCCCCGGAGCATGGTCATCCCGAAGTGGGTGAGCACGGCGAGGTTTGGGCGGACCTCCTGGATGATCTCCACCGCCTCGGGGAGGGAGAGGTGGTCCACGTCCGGGCTCCACTCCCGCCGCACCACGTTCAGGACGAGGAGCTGGCAGCCCCTGTACCGGCCGGGGAGGTCGGGGGTGAACTTGGCGTCGGTCACGAACCCGATCCGCCCCTCCGGGGAATCCACGAGAAGACCGTAGGTTTCCACCTGACCGTGGTGGTGCCGGATCGATCGGATCGCCACCTCGTCCACCGCGTACGTCCCGTCCTCCTCCCAGAGTTCGATGCGCTCCAGAAACTGGCGGACGTAGCGGAGGACCACCGGATCCTCCCCTTCCAGGGCATCGGCCGGGGCGAGGAGGGCCCCGCGCCGTTTGCGGCCGGCATCGGCCATGGCCTCGATCAGGATGTTCACGTCGGTGGAGTGGTCGAGGTGCTTGTGGGAAAGGAGGATCGCAGAAAGCTCGCTAGGGTCGAGGGCCGGACGGCTTTTGCGGGCCCGGAGGAGGGTGCCCGGTCCAGGATCGAGGAGGAGCTGGGTCCCCCCAAGCTCGATCCACGTGCCCGCGGAGGACCTGAGCTGCCGGGCGACCACGAACCGGGCCCCCGCCGTCCCCAGGAACTTCACGTACCCCATGGCAAGGGAGGCTACGGCAGGGCCCGACCAAAGCACAGGCAATGTGTCCCCCGATGTGGGGAACAAACCGCGGCGCGGGATTCTACCGGGGAAGGGAAATCCCGGCCTTGCCGAGGAGGTCGAGGAGGAAATCCAGGTCGCGCAGGGACACGGCCCACACCCCGCTCACCTCGCCGCGGGCGTCCACGAACACGGTGAACGGGTAGCGCAGGTTCTCCGAGAGCTGGTAGGCCCGGGTCACCCCGGCCCCGGGGTCGAACAGGATGGGGAACGTGATCCCGTAACGGGCGGCGATCTCCGGCACCTCCCCCCACCGTTCCGGGCAGATGCCGACCACCACCACGCGGTCTCCGTACCGCCGATGGAACCCCTCCAGGATCGCCAGGTCGTGCTTGCACGCCCCGCACCAGGTGGTCCAAAACGCGAGGACCATGGGGCGGCCGCGCCTCTGGGCGGCAAAGTTGAACCCGCCCCCGAGGCCGGCGAGGGCGAACTCCGGGGCCGGTCGACCGACGATGGGAAACGTGCCCTCCCCGAGACGGCCTTCTTGGGGCTGGAACAGAAAGGCCGCCACCAGCAAGATGGCGAGCCCTAGGGCGAGCCACCGGGCGTCCATGGCCGCAAGGTTACCGGAGCCAGGCGGCCACCGCGAGCTGGCCGAACGAGAGGCCCCCGTCCCCGGGCGGAACCTTCCGGTGGGCGAGGAACCGCAGCCCGGCCTTCTCCACCTCCGCCCGCACGGCACGGGCGATGGCGTCGTTGACGGCAACGCCCCCGGTGAGGCCCACCGCGGGGATTCCCTCCTCCCGGGCCACCGCGGCCGCCAGGCGGGCCAGCCCCCGCCCCAGGGCATCCTGGGCCGTGGCCGCCAAGTCCTCCGGCCTTGCCCCCTCCTCCCTTAGCTCATGCAACCTGCGGAAGATGGCCACCGTGTCGAGGATGGGCCTTCCGTCCCCGCTGCGAATCAGGGGCTCCAGTGGAAGGGCCCTGCCCCGGGCCGCGGCGGCTTCGAGCCGCATCGCCGGCTCCCCCTCGTACGTCCTTTCCCGTGAGGTCCCAAGCCAGGCCGCCACCGCGTCCAGGAACCGGCCCGCGCTCGTGGTGAGGGGGCAGTTCACCCGGCGCTCGATCTGGAGCCGCACCGCCGCCAGCTCCCGGGGGGAGAGCCCGGACTCCTGGGGGTCGTGGCCCGCGGTGAGGAGGTAGCTCGCCGCCATCCGCCCCGGCCGGAGGGTGGCGAGGTCCCCGCCCGGCATGGGGACAGGGGCGAGCGACCCAGCGCGCCGACTGCGCCCATCCCGCCAGACGATGACCTCCCCGCCCCACGCCTGACCGTCCTCTCCGTACCCGTACCCGTCGAGGGCCAGCCCCACCACCTCCGAGACGCCCCACTCCGCGGCGAGGCCGGCGACGTGGGCCACGTGGTGCTGGACCGGGATCGCCTCCCCGAGCTCGCGGGCGAGGCGGCCCGTGGCAAACCCGGGGTGGAGGTCGCACGCGATCCGCCTGGGGAAGGGAGCCCCCACCAGGCGCAGGAGGTGACCGAGCGCATCCCGCAGGAACTCCAGGGTGTCCAGGTACTCGGTGTTCCCGATGTGCTGGGAGAGGTACACCTTGCCCCGGTGGTAGATGGCGCAGGTCACGTTGAGGTCGCCCCCCAGGGCGAGGAGAGGCTCCGCGCCGAGGTCGAGGGGGATCGGCTCGGGCACCCACCCCCGGGAGCGACGGAGGAAGGCCGGGGCGCCGCCGCTCACCCGCACCACCGAATCGTCACAGCGGGCGACGATGCGCCGGTTGTGGAGGAGAAAGGCGTCGGCCACCTCGGAGAGCTCGGCGCGGATCCGCTCGTTTTCGATGAGCATCGGCCGGCCGGGGAAGTTGGCGCTCGTCATCACCACCGGGAACGAAAGCTCTCGAAGGAGCAGGTGGTGGAGACCGGTGTAGGGGAGCATCGTCCCCACCGTGTGGAGACCCGGGGCGACCGACGGGGCGAGGTACCCCGGCCGGTGGGGGAGGACCACGATCGGTCGCCGCGGGGAGCGGAGGAGCGCCCACTCCTCCTCGCTCGGCTCGGCGAACCGCTCCACCAGGTCCGCGCGGCTCAAGAGGGCGAACGGCTGCCCGGGCCGTCCGAGCCTGCGGCGGAGCTCGGCCACCATCTCCTCCCTCGTCGCGTCGCAGGCGAGGTGGGTCCCGCCGAGGCCCTTGATGGCCACGATCTTCCCGGCCTTGAGCGCCTCCACCGCCAGCTCCAGAGGGTCCCCCGGCACTTCCCTCGCTCCTTCCACGTAGACCAGGCGCGGCCCACAGCGGGGGCAGGCGATGGTCTGGGCGTGGTGGCGGCGGTCCAGGGGGTCGGTGTACTCCTTTGCGCAGTCCGCGCACATCGGGAAGTCGCGCATGGAGGTGCGGGGCCGATCGTAGGGGAGGGCCTCCACCACCGTGAACCGTGGCCCGCAGTCGGTGCAGCTTGTGGCCCAATACCCGTGGTAGCGGCTCTCGGGGGCGTCGATGTCCGCGAGGCACGACGGGCAGGTGGCGACATCCGGGGGGATCATCCCCGTTCCCTCACCCCCATCCCGGGACGGGAGGATGCGAAAGTCCCTCGTCCCCAACGGGGGCAGGTCCTCCACGGCGAGGGAGGCCACCTCCGCCAGGGGCGGCGCCTCCTCCCGCAACGAGAGGAGGAACCCGGCCATCGCCTCCGGGGGGCCCTCGGCCTCGATCTCCACCCCCGCATCCCCTAGGTTGCGCACGTGCCCGGAGAGGCCATGGCGGAGGGCGATGCGGTACACGAACGGGCGGAACCCCACCCCTTGGACGGTACCCGCAACGTGGATCCTCTTGCGCACCGATGCCATCGCGGACCGGAATTATACCGGCGGTTGTCCCATCCCCCGGGGACGGAGGTGGTTGGCAGGGAGGGGAGGTGGGCGTGGAATAGGCCACCATGGTCCACGCCGAGGTGGACAGGCGCGCCCTGCGGGGGAACCTGGAGCGGCTACGGGAGTGGCTGCCCCACCGGGTGGCAATGATGCTGGTGGTCAAGGAGGACGCCTACGGCCACGGCCTCCTCCCGGTAGCTCGCGCCGCCCAGGGGATCGCGGACTGGTTCGGCGTGGCCTACGTGACCGAGGCCCGCGCCCTGCGCCGGGCCGGGTTCACGGAGCCGGTGTTCATCATGACCCCTCCGGTGGGACTCGCGCTCGTCCAGGCCGTGCGGGAGGGGTTCCACATCCCCCTCGGGGACGTCGGGATGATCCCCGAGATCGAGGCCGCGGCGTCCCGGGCTGGGCGGCCAGCCCTCGTCCACATCGAGGTGGACACCGGAATGGGCCGGTTCGGGCTTCTCCCGGAGGAGGTGGACCGCGCCCTCGCGGTCCTGAACCCCAAGCGGGTGGAGGTGACCGGCATCTACTCCCACCTCTCCTCAGCCAACGGCCGCACCCAGGACGACCTCCTGTTCACGCGGGCCCAGGTGTGGTGGTTCCGCAACCTCCTCGCGGAGTGGGGCCACCGGAACCTGCCGATCCCGTGGCGCCACCTCGCCAACTCCGCGGCGGCCCTGGCGTTCGACGAGGCCACCGCGCCCCCGCTGAACATGGTGCGGGTAGGGACCGCGGCCTACGGGTACCCCGACGGACCGGTCCCCTTCCCGGTTTCCCTTACCCCGGCCGCCCGGGCGTGGACGGAGGTGGCCGCGGTGCGCGACCTGCCCCGGGGGTGGCCGGTGGGGTACAGCCGGACCTACGTGACCCCGGAGCCGGCGCGGGTGGCGATCCTCGCCGCCGGGTACGGGGACGGCCTGCGGCCGGAGCTCAAGCGGGTGGTGATCCGGGAGCGGCCGGCGGAGCTCGTGGGGAAACTGGGGATGGACACCGTGGCCGCCGATGTGACCGCGCTCACTGGGGTTCGTCGCGGCGACCGCGCCCTCCTGTTCGGTCCCGGGATCAGCGGCCATCAGGGCTGGATCTGCCCGGTTCTGGTCCCGGTCCTCCTCTCCGCCCGCCGCCGCTGGACGGGGTAGGGGTCCCCGTCCGTCGTCGACCGAAAGCCCGACGATGGCCAGGTGGTGGACCGGGCCCTCGCCAACCTCCGGGAGCCCTCCTCAGGCAGAGGGATTCCCTAGCGCCCCAGGCTCGTTCTTGACTTTGACCGCGCTTCGCGCTATGTTGAACGTGTGGGTCGATCATGCCTTGTGGAGGCAAGCGTGTTCCGGTTTCGCTTTAAGCTGGAGAAGCCATTCCGGATAGCCATCGGGTACACGAAAGAGAAGGAAGAGATCGTCGTCCGTCTCGTGGACAGTGCTGGCAATGTGGGGTGGGGTGAGGCCTCGCCAAGCCCCCTCATCTTGAGCGCCACCTCGGATACGGTGCTCGCCGCCCTGGACGTGTTGATCCCCACGATCCTCGGGGAGGACCCCCGGCGACTGCGGTACCTTATGGACAAGATGGACCGGGCCCTTCACGGCCACGCCCCGGCCAAGGCCGCGGTGGACATAGCCCTCCACGATCTGGTCGGGCACATCACCGGGGAGCCGGTGTGGCGCCTGTTGGGAGGAAGCCGCGCCGAGCCTGTGGACACCGATTTCACAGTGGGGATCGACGCCCCGGAGGCCATGGCCGCTGAGGCCAAGGCCCTCGTGGCCGCGGGCTTCCGCACGATCAAGGTGAAGGTGGGCGAGGATCCTCAGGTGGACGTTGCCCGAGTGCAGGCGATCCGGGACGCGGTAGGGGATGCGGTGACCATCCGCATTGATGCCAACCAGGGCTGGACGCGTCCGGAGGCGGTATGGGCTCTGACCAGGATGGCCGAATACGACGTCCAGTTCGTGGAGCAACCGGTGGCCGCGGAGGACATCGAGGGGTTGGCGTGGGTGCGCCGCCGGTCCCCGATCCCGGTGATGGCCGACGAGGCTGTGCACACCCCCGCCGATGCGTTGCGGGTGGTACGGGCGGAGGCCGCCGATTACGTGAACATCAAGCTCATGAAGGCGGGGGGGCTATGGCGGGCTCGGGAGATCGCGGCCATCTGTGGGGCGGCGGGGATCCCCAACATGATCGGGGGGATGGTGGAGTCGAACCTGTCGGCCACAGCGGCGGTGCACTTCGCCATCGCCGAGAGCAACGTGATCTTCCGCGATCTGGACATCGGGGAGCGGCCGGAGACCCAGCTCGTGGCCGAAGGCGGGTCGCACATCGAGGCCGGCCATCAGGTATTGACCGATCCCGAGGCCCCGGGGTTTGGGGTTCGACGTCTCCAGGAGGAGTGGCTCGTCCCCGTGAAGACCTACCGCTTAGGAGAAGGAGGTGGGAGAAGGGACAAGACCGTGGCGTAGAGGGCCCATTTGGTAGTGCCCTTCAGGGGCAGATGGTTAAGGAGGTGTTTCCATTGAAGAAAGTCGCGGAGTTGATTTTTTTGGCATTGCTCGCAGGCGGGCTGGTGGGGTGGGCGGTGCCTCCACGGGACACCCTCATCATCGGGGCCCGCACGGACATCATCGTGGACCTGGACCCGGCACGGGCGTACGAGGTGTTCACCGATCTCGTCATCGAGCAGTACTACGATGCCTTGGTCAACATCGTCATCGAAGAGGGTGAAGTGGTGGCTAGGCCGGGGCTTGCCGTAAGCTGGGAGGTCTCCTCAGACGGGTTGACCTGGACCTTCCACCTCCGCAGAGGGGCTAAGTTCCATTCCGGCCGAGAGGTCACCGCCGACGATGTGGTGTACTCGTTCCATCGCTCGCTGAGTCTCAATTTCGCCCCGATTTGGATCCTCTCCCAATACGTGCCGAGCAAAGACATGATCGCGAAGGTCGACGATCACACGGTGGCCATCACCACGAAGGAGCCGGTAGCGGAGCTCATCATCGCTTCGGTGATCGGCTTTCAGGGGATCTGTTCTATCCTCGACCGTGAGTTGGTGCAGGCCCACGCTACGGAGGTCGATCCGTGGGCCAACGAGTGGCTCAAAACCAACGATGCCGGGTCTGGGCCGTTCATCCTCGTGGAGTGGTCACCCAATGAGCGCATCATCCTCGACCGGTTCGACGGGTACTGGGCCGGGCCGGCTGGGGTGAAGCGCATCATCATCGTCGACATCCCTGAGCCGGCGGCCCAGAAGCTCGCCCTCGACAAGGGCGACGTCGACATCGCTTGGGACCTCCTGCCGGAGCTGGTGGACCTGTACCGGGGCCTCCCCGGGTTCACGGTGGTGGAGGGGCCGGGGTGGGGCATCGAGTACCTCGCGGTGAACGCCGGAAAACCTCCGTTCGACAACGAACTCGTGCGTGAGGCCATCCGGTGGGCGGTGGATTACGACGCGATCATTTACGGGATCCAGAAAGGCGCAGCCATCTACGGCCAGACGATCATCCCCGCTGGGATGTTCGGGCATCTCCCGGAAACCCCCTTCCACAAGGACTTGGAGAAAGCCAAGGCCCTCCTGGCCCAGGCGGGATACGCGGAAGGGTTCGAGGTGGAGATGCTCTCCAGCACGCACCCGCGGCGGGTAGCCATCGCCACCCAAGTCCAGGCCGACCTCGCCCAGATCGGGATCAAGGTGAACATCACCCAGATGGTGTCCGCCCAGTTCTACGAGATCTACCGGGCGCAGAAGCACCAGATGCTCGTGGCCGGGTGGGGTGTGGACTACGCTGACCCCGATAGCCTGGCCAAACCGTTCGCCCACTGTTGTACCACTGGGCCCGAAGCCCCGGTGCGACAGCTGGCGTGGCGGAACATGTACGTGGACTGCGAGACCACCCAGCGTGTCGAGGAAGCAGCCCAGGAGTTGGACCCCGAGAAACGGCGGGCCATGTACGAGGAGATCCAGCAGCGGCTCCTGCACAAAGGTCCGTACGTGATCCTCTACTACCCCCTCAACCAGGTGGTCACCCGGGCCGTGGTCCAGGGGCTTAAGCTGAACCCGATGCTGAGCTTCACCGAGTTCTGGCCGGTCGCGAAGACGGGCTGAGGTAAAGGGGCCTGGGGGCCTTTGCCCCCCAGGCCCCTTGATCCTTAAGGCCCAACCCAGACCAGCATGGTTGGTTACGTCGTACGCCGGTTGGTATGGATGGTCCTCGTCCTGTGGGGGGTGACGACGATCACGTTTTTCGTGGCCCGCGTGATCCCCGCTGACCCGGTAGGTGCGATCCTCGGCCCCCAGGCACCCCCGGAGGCCATTGAGCGGGAGAAGGAGCGTTGGGGCCTGGACAGGCCCATGCACGTCCAGTATGTCCGGTACATCGCCGGGCTCCTGCGGAGGGACCTCGGGGTGTCACTGCGCACACGGCGGCCGGTCTTGCAGGACATCCTTTACTACTTCCCCAATACGTTAGAGCTCGCCTTGGCAGCCCTGTTCATCGGCGTGGTGATGGGGATCGCTCTAGGGGTGGTGTCCGCGGTGCGCAGCGGCCAGGCGGTGGACCACGCGTCGCGGGTGTTCGCCATCGTGGGGCTTTCCATGCCCGCCTTCTGGCTTGGGCTCCTTTTGCTGTTGATTTTCTACCACACCCTGGGGTGGCTGCCTGGTCCGGGCCAGCTCCCTTATTACTTCCCACGCCCCCCGCGCGTCACGGGGTTCCTTAGCCTGGATTGCTTCCTCGCTCGAGATTGGACGGCCTTGGGGAGTTACCTCCTTCATCTGATCATGCCGGCGTTCACTTTGGGGTGGCTCTCCACCGCTTCCATCACCCGCATCACCCGCTCGAGCATGCTCGAGGTGCTTCGGGAGGAATACATCAAGACGGCGCGGATGAAGGGCCTGCGGGAGGGCGTAGTCGTCATTAAGCACGCCTTCAAGAACGCCCTCCTGCCGGTCATCACGGTGATCGGGATCCGGGTGGCCAGCCTCCTGGAGGGGGCGGTGCTTACGGAAACCGTGTTCGCCTGGCCAGGGCTGGGCCGGTACGCGACGCACTCGTTTCTGTCCATCGACTTCAACGCCGTCGTCGGGGTGGCCCTGTTCATGGCCCTCCTCTACGCGGTGTGCAACCTGGCCGTGGACCTCCTGTACGCGTACCTCAACCCCAAGATCCGGTACGTGTGACCGACGATGAGGGGACTGACCTGGGGCGACGTGGGGCGGCAGCTCTTGCGCAATCCACTGTCGCTTACGGGCACGGTGATCATCGTTGCGCTCCTGCTGCTGGCGCTGCTTGCCCCGTACATCGCCCCGTTCAACCCCTACGCCACCAACCCCACTCAGAAGCTGCTTCCCCCGAGCAGGACCAACTTGATGGGCACCGATGGGCTCGGCCGGGACGTGTTCAGCCGTATGCTCTATGGGACCAGGATCTCCTTGTGGATCGCGCTCCTCATCCTCCTCATCGCGGGCACCCTGGGCACGGCGGTGGGCATCGTGGCTGGATACGTGGGCGGGTTTTGGGATAACCTACTGATGAGGATCACCGACGTTTTCATGGCTTTTCCCCAACTAATCCTAGCCATGGCTGTGGCGGCCGCCCTAGGGCCGAACCTCACCAACGTGGTGATCGCCATCTCGTTCGGGGCGTGGACGGTGTTCGCCCGTCTGGCGCGCAGCCGGGCCATCGCGGTGCGGGAGGAGGACTTCATCGAAGCTGCCCGGGCCGTAGGGGCGGGTCCGCTGCGAATCCTGTTCGTACACATCCTCCCCATGGCCATGAGCCCGGTGATCATCCAGGGCACACTCAGCATGGGGGGGATCATCCTCACCGCCGCCGGGCTGGGGTTCCTGGGGTTTGGTGCCCAACCCCCCAGCCCGGAGTGGGGCCTCATGGTCAGCGACGGCCGCAACTTCATGCCCCATGCATGGTGGGTGTCCACGTTCCCAGGGCTCGCGATCATGATCACCGTGCTCGGGTTCAACCTCATCGGGGACGGAATCCGGGACATCCTTGATCCCCGTATGCGCTGATCTTTGTCCATGGGCCCCAGCTGGCTTGAGGTCGTGGGCGGAGTGCTATGGACAGAGGGGATCCCCCTTACGGAGGTCGCCAACTGGTTCGGCACACCATGCTACCTCTACAGTACACGAGGGATCCTGGAGAACCTCTCCAGGTTACGAACCGCGCTGGCTGGGCTGCCTGTGGAGCTGTGCTATGCGGTGAAAGCCAATCCCAATGGGGCGGTCCTGCGTTTGCTCTCGCGCGAAGGCCTCGGAGCAGAGGTGGTGTCGGGAGGGGAGTTAACCCGGGCTCTCCGGGCGCGCTTTCCCCCGGGCAAGATCCTGTTCTCCGGAGTGGGCAAGACCGAAGAGGAACTCCGCGGTGCAGTGCATGAGGGGCTGAGGGCGATCGTGGTGGAGTCTCTGGAGGAACTCGATCTTCTCGCTCGTCTAGCCATGTGCTTGAACCGGAAGGCGAACGTGGCGCTGCGCGTCCACCCCTCCCTTGATCCCCACACCCACCCTTACCTCGCCACCGGCCAGGAAGGGAGCAAATTCGGTCTGGACATCGTCTCCATCGCTACGGCCCTTGATAAACTCGTCACGGTGCGTGAGCTGACACTCGTCGGGTTTCACGTCCACTTGGGATCGCAGGTTCGTGAGGTCAACCCCTACATGCAGGCCTTGGATCAGCTGATGTCCCCGGTGAAGGCCGCACGAGAACGCGGTTTCTTTCCAACGTTCCTGGATCTCGGGGGCGGGTTCGCCATCCCGTACGAGGACGGGGAAACGGCTTTTCCTGTGAGCGAACTTGGCGGTGCCCTACGGGGCCACAGCTTCGATGACCTAACGCTCCTGTTCGAACCGGGGCGGGCGCTGGTAGGCAGCGCTGGGATCCTCCTCACCAAGGTGCTCTACCGAAAGCGCGTGCACGGGCGGGCGTTCGTGGTGGTGGACGCGGGGATGAGCGACCTCATTCGCCCCAGCCTCTACGGAACACACCACCGGATCGTGCCCGTTAGGACCCGACACGAAGGGACTCAGACCGTGACCGTAGTGGGCCCCCTCTGCGAGAATGCAGACGTCCTCGCCCGAGAATGCCCTCTGCCGCCGGTGGCACCGGGGGATGTGCTGGCCGTGCTGGATGTCGGGGCGTACGGATTCGCCATGGCCTCCCAGTACAACTCCCGACCGCGGGCAGCCGAGGTGCTGGTTGTGGAAGGGGAAGTTCATCTGGTACGGAGTAGAGAGACTCCAGCGGATTTGTGGCGGGGGGAGGAGGTGCCGGAGTGCCTGGCCTGAGGTGGGTGGCCTCCACCTTGGCTGATCTTCGGGCGGAGCCGGACGACCGAGCCGAACGCGTGTCCCAACTCCTCCTGTTCTCGCAGTGCGAAGGGTTGGAGACGGGACCGCAGTGGAGCAGAGTCCGCGGCCCTGACGGCCATGTGGGCTGGATCAGAGAGCCCCAAACCGTCTCGGGGCCGTTGCCCGGCTCCCAGTGGAAGGTTTGTGCCTCCGTAGCAGTAGTGCGGGAGATCGCATCAGGGAAGACCATCGGTCGAATGGCGTTGGACACCCGTTTTGCTGGCACGGCCGCTGCCGAGAAGGTTCAGGTGATGTGGCCCACAGGCGAAGTTGGGTGGGTACCGAAGGACGCGGTGAAACCGGCCACTTGGGTGGGCACGAGGCATGATCTTCTGGCGCTAGCCCAAGAGCTGGTGGGAGTGCCTTACTTGTGGGGCGGGACTTCCCCGTTCGGTTTTGACTGCTCCGGGTTCGTCCAACGCCTCGTTCACTTCGTGTTCAACCGCTGGCTCCCTCGGGATTCCAAGGACCAACAAGAGTGTGGGATCCGCGTGACCGCCCTTCACGACCTGGAGCCAGGCGACCTCGTGTTCTTCCGCAGCCATGTGGGGATCTGGCTGGGCGATGGCCGGATCATCCACGCGAGCGGGCGAGAGGGGCAGGTGACGATTACGGTTCTGGATCCCCCACAGGGACCTTACGCGCAGGAGCTACGAGCGAAGTTCCTATGGGCGGGACGGGTGGTTTGATCCAAGAGCAGGGTATCCTCTCCGTCCGCATCTAGGCCGCTACGCCCGGTCTAGGAGGTGTGGCGTCGTCGACCGAAAGCCCGACGATGGCCAGGTCGCGGCCTTCGACGACCTCGGCACGCCCTCCGCACCGAGGGCAGGCGAGCACGGGCACGGCGAAGTGCCACCCCTCTTCGGCCAGGTACCGGACCGGGCCCAAGTAGCCACATCCGGGGCACCGCACTTTGGCGGGCACCCGCTCCACCACGAGGTCCGAGCCCGCCACCACGGTCCCCTCGGTCAAGATACGCCACGCCTCCCGGAGGGCCTCCGTGGACAGGACCAAGAGTTCCCCTTGGCGCACGTGCACCGCCGCGATGGAGCCGGGAGCCGGGTGTTCCCGCAGGTGGGCCAAGAGCCCCTCCAACAGGGCCTGGGCCAGGGAGTACTCGTGCATTCAGAGGCCGAGCGCCGCCAGGAGCTCCTCCACCCCGCGCCCGCTCTTGGCGTCGGTGAGCACCGCCCGTCCATGGGGATTGAGCCTGCGGTAGTCGGCCACCAGCTTCTGGGGATCCACGCCGACGATCTCCGCCAGGTCGATCTTGTTCACCGCCACCACGTCGGTCTGGGCGAAAATCTTGGGGTGCTTGCGCACCATGTCGTCGCCCTCGGTTACCGAGATCACCACGAGGTCGCCCTCCGTGCCCAAGGGGAAATCGGCCGGGCACACCAGGTTCCCGACGTTCTCGATGAACAGCACGTTCACCCCGGAGAGGGGGAAATCCGTCAGGGCGTGGCCTACCCGGTGGGCATCCAAGTGGCAGTCGTCCCCGGTGTTGATGCTCATCGCCGGGAGCCCGGCCGCCTTGAACCGCTGGTAATCGTCGTCGCCCGCCACGTCGCCGGCGATCGCCCCCACCTTGAGCCCCTTCGCCTTCAGCCGCTCGGCCATGCGGATGATGAGGAGGGTCTTCCCGGAGCCGATCGCCCCCATGACGTTGATCGCCCGGATCCCCCGGTCCTTGAGCAGTTCATAGTTACGCTCCGCCAGCTCGAACTGGCGCTTCAGCACATCGCCAAACCCAAGTGTGTCGTGCACGGCGGGGCGATCATACCCCTCCCGTTGCCGGACGACAACCACTCGAGCGCCTAGGAAACCGGACTCCTGGGCCGTCCACGCTTGCAAGGCGAGCCGGGGCTGTGCTATAGTTCGGCCGGCATGCGCAGGGTTGCGGAGTGGACGGCGACGGGGATTTTCGCGTTCGCCGTCTATCTTTTGCTCGCCACGTTCACCGGCTCCCTCGGCCTGTGGGCCCCCGATGAGCTCATTGCCGGGGCCGTCCTCGCGGCGGTGACCGCCCTCGCCACCGGGGCCTTCCTGTGGGCGCAGGGCGGCTGGCGGCTGCTCCAACCCCAGCGCTGGATCCTGTTCTTGCTCTACCTCATCGGCCCGTTCCTGTGGGCGATGGCCAAGGCCAACCTGGACGTGGCATGGCGGGTGATCACCGGTCGCATCCGTCCGGGGATCGTCCGGTTCAACCCCAACCTCCATACCGACTTCGGCCGGACGCTCCTCGCCAACTCCATCACCCTCACTCCGGGCACCCTCACCGTGGACATCGACGACGACTCGGGCGATTTCTACGTGCACTGGATCAACGTGACCGACGAGTCCCCCACCCCGGAACGCGTGTGCGGATCGTTCCCGAAGTGGGCACGAAGGATCGCCGAATGATCGTGGCACTCCCGTTTGGCGTGGCGGCAGCGGTGCTCCTTGGGTTCATCCTGGCGTCCATGGTGCGGCTCGGGATCGGCCCCACCGCCGCCGACCGGGCGGTGGCCCTGGACACGATCAACACCCTGGTCGTGGCGACGATGATCCTCCTCGGGGCCGCGTTCGGCCAGGTGGTGCTGATGGATGTGGCCCTGGTGTACGCCCTGCTCTCGTTTGTGAGCACGCTCTACATCGCCCGCTACCTCGAGGGGGGCCTCAAGTGAACGCCCTCATCTACGCGTTCCTCGCCATCGGGGCCGTGTTCAACGGCCTGGGCGCGGTGGCCCTGCTTCGGTTCCCGGATGTGTACACCCGGGTCCACGGGGCCACGAAGTGCACCACGTTCGGGTCCATCTTCTCTCTCCTGGGGGTGGCGGTGTACGGGTTCGCCCAGGGCGGGGGGATCGGCGGGACGATGGCCGTGCGCGCGTTCCTGGCACTCGTCTTCCTCCTCCTCACCAACCCCACCGGGTCCCACGCCCTGGCCCGGGCCGCCCACCGCGCGGGGATCAAGCCGTTCCGGGCGGTCGTCGACCGGTTGGAGGAAAGGCGATGACGGTATGGGCCGTCCTGCAGGTGATGACCTTGGTTCTGATCGTGATTGGGTCGGTGTTCGCAGTGTGGTTCAAGGACCTGTTGGCGGCGGCCTTGGCCCTCGGGGGGACGAGCCTGCTCCTCAGCTTGGAGTTCTACCTCCTCCAGGCACCGGACGTGGCCATCGCCGAGGCCGGGATCGGGGCCGCCCTGACCACGGCGATCTTCATCCTCGCCATCCGCAAGACGCGGCGCAAGGAGGAGGAATGAAGCGGTGGCTCGTCCTGGCGGCGTTCCTGGTGGTGACCGGGTTCCTTGTGCTTCTCGGGACCGGGATGCGCCCGTTCGGGGCCCCGAAGGCGTTCGAGATGGACCAGTACTTCATCGATTACACCCAGGCCGAGGTGGCGGCGAACAACGTGGTCACCGCGGTCGTGTTCGACTATCGAGGCTACGACACCTTGGGCGAGGCCACGGTGCTGTTCTGCGCCGTGGTCGGGGTGGCGTTGATCTTGAGGAAGGTGCGGCGATGAGCGTCGTCGTGCGCACGATCGCCAGGATCCTCCTGCCGATGGTGTTCGCGTTCGGGGGGTACGTGATCATGCACGGGCACCTCACCCCGGGCGGGGGGTTCCAGGGCGGGGCGGTGGTGGCTTCGGCCCTGGCCCTGGTGTTGGTGGCGTTCGGCGAAGCTTCGCTCAAGAAGTACAAGGATCTCCTGTCCGCGTTGGAGAGCCTGGGCGGGGTGGCGTTCGTCGTCCTTGGGTTGATCGGCATCCCGTTCACGTTCTTCGCCAACGTGCTCGCCGGGGTAGGTGGGTTGTTCGGCCAGTCCGTGCCGCCCGGGCCGAACCCAGGGTACCTCAACACCGCGGGCACCCTCCCCCTCATGAACTGGGCGGTGGGCCTCAAGGTGATCGCCGGGCTGGGCTCGGTAGTGGTGCTGTTCGGGCTGTTCGGAGGCGAGGATGATCGGTAACCTCCCGTTCGTGGTGTGCATGGTGTTTGTGGCCCTCGGGCTGTGGACCCTTCTTACCAAGCGGAACCTGATCAAGCTCGTGATCGGGCTGACCTTGATCGAAAACGGGGTCAACCTGTTCCTGGTGGCGCTGGGGTACGTCCAACGTGGGGCGGTCCCGATCTATACCTATGCCCCACCCGGCGTGCGCATGGTGCTGCCTACGCCCCAGGCATTGACCCTAACGAGCATCGTGATCGGCCTCGCCACCACGGCCCTCACGCTCGCGTTCGTGGTCGTGATCTGGCGCCACCGCGGGACGCTGGACGCGCGCAAGGTACGGGAACTCCGCGGATGAACCTCGCCCCCCACGCCTCGATCCTCGCCATCGCCGTGCCGCTTCTGGGCGGGTTTGCCCTCCCCCTGTGGGCCAAGCTTCATCGCCGTCTGGGGGAGCTCTGGCTTTTCTTGGTGGGGGCGTTCACCGCGGCGATGGTGGTGCTCCTGGCCGTGCAGGTGTTCACCGGGGGGATCCAGGTGTACACGCTCGGGGCGTCCTCGCCCGGGGAGACGCTCGCGCCGGGGGGCTTTCCGATCCGGATCATGCTCGTGGTGGATGGCATGGGGGCGTTCATGGCCCTCATCTCCGCGCTGGTGGCGCCCCTTTCGTTCATCTACGCCTGGCGGTTCCTCACGGAGGAGCAGGGGAAGACCCTCGCCCTCACCCTGGGGCTGCTTCTGTGGGCGGGGATGTTGGGGATGGTGCTCACCGGGGATCTCTTTAACTTCTTCGTGTTCTTCGAGGTCACGAGCATTGCCGCCTGCGGGCTCATCGGGTACCGGACGTGGGAGGCGCGGGGGGTGGAAGCCGCGTTCAAGACGATGGTCATGTACACCGCGGGCGGGCTCCTCGTGCTCCTGGCGGTCGCCGTCCTCTATGGCGAGCACGGGGCCTTGAACCTCGCGTACCTCTCCTCCCGGATCCAAGGGTCGCTCCCGGACCGGATCGCGCTCGGGCTCCTCCTCGGCGGGCTTCTCATGAAGGTCGGGGCGGTGCCGGCCCACATGTGGGCCCCGGACGCCTATGGTGAGGCCCCGGCCCAGGCGGTGATCCTCCTCGTGGCCAACACCCAAGTCTCGCTCTACGGCCTCCTGCGGATCCTGTTCACCCTGTTCGGCGGCATCACCAACCCGGCGGTGGGGTGGCTGGTGACGGGCTTGGGGACGGTGACGCTGGTGGTGGCGGCGCTGATGGCGGTGATCCAGACCGATCTTGGGCGACTGGTCGCCTATGGGGCGGTGTCGCAGATCGGATACATGCTCCTCGGGGTCGGGGTCGGGTTCACCGTGATCGGGGCCCGACCGGAGTACGGTCTCGTGGCCATGCAGGGCGGCATCTTCCACATGCTCAACGACGCTGCGGCGATCGGCCTTCTGTTCTTATGCGTGGGGGCGGTGGAGCGGGCCGCCGGCGCCCGCGACCTGCGAGGCCTCGGCGGTCTCGGCCACGATCTCAAGTGGACGGCGGGGTCCTTCTTGCTTGGGGCTCTGGCCCTGGCCGGGATCCCGCCCCTGAACGGGTTCGCCTCCAAGTTCATGATCTACGAGTCCAGCTTCCGGCTGTCGCCGATCCTGACCGCGCTGGCGACCTTGGCGTCGATCCTGCTCCTCGCTGTGTTCATCCGCGCGTTCCAGGGGGCGTTCCTCGGGCCTCGCGGGAAGCCCTCGGAGCCGGAGCCCTTCGGGATGGTCTTGGCCATGGGCGTCCTCGCCCTGGCCGTGCTTGCGCTGGGGCTCGCCCCGGACTTCTTCGTCCGCCACCTCGTGGCCCCGGCGGCGGAGGCGCTGTGGCGGGGGCGGGAGCTGTACCTGGCGGCAGTGCTGGGAGGATAGGATGAGGCTTGTCACCGGGGAAGGCTACTGGAGCCCGCTTGTGTGGCTGGCGGCGGCGGCCGGGGTGCTGCTCCTCATGGGGCTCCTCTGGTCCCGCGGCCGCCGCGACTGGAAGCGGGACACCGAGCAGGAGCTCCCGTTCCTGTCCGGTGAGGCGGCCCCGTCCGGGGCGCGCGTCGGCGGCCAGCACCTCTACTGGGGATTTGTGGAAGGATTGCGTCCGTACGTGGAGCGATTGCGCGCGTTCCATTCCGGGTTCGTAGGGGATTACGTGGCGTGGTTCGTGGTGGTGTTGGCGGTGGCGTTGCTCGTCGCGATGGTGTAGGAGGGGAGATGGGGCTTTCCTCGTTCAAGCGGGCGCTGTGGGCCTTCCATGTCGCCACCGGCTCGTGCAACGGCTGCGACATCGAGATCGTGGCTGCCCTCACCCCGCGTTACGACGTCGAGCGTTTTGGGATCAAGCTCGTGGGGTCCCCACGCCACGCTGACGTGCTCCTCGTCACCGGGCCGGTGACGCGGATGATGGCCGGGCGCCTGAAGCGGGTGTACGCCCAGACCCCCGATCCCAAGGTGGTGGTCGTGGTCGGCGGGTGTGGATCCACGTCCGGCGTGTTCTACGAGTCCTACAACGTGGTCGGCCCGGTGGACCAGGTGATCCCGGTGGACGTGTACGTGCCCGGGTGCCCGCCCCGGCCGGAGGCGATCATCGACGGCGTCATCAAGGCGGTGGCCAAGCTGGAGCGCCTGAGCGCGGGGGAGAAGGTATGAACGTTGATCAAGTTCTGAACGTGCTCAAGGCCGCCCTGGGCGAGGGCCTGGCGCACACGGAGGTCCGCGTGCGCCGAGTCGGCGTCAAGGCCCCCGTCGAGCTCAAGGAGATCTGGGCGGAGATCGACCGAGACGCGATCGTCCCCGCGGTGGCGGCCCTCAAGGCCCTCGGCCCCGTGCACATGTCCGTCATCTCCGGGCAGGACGCAGGAGAGAGGATCGAGCTCCTCTACCACATCGCCGTCGGCTACGGCACCGAGGGGGGCGAGGTCATGGTCACGCTCCGCCTCGCGGTGCCCAAGGACGATGCGAGAGTCCCTTCCATCTGTCATCTTATCCCCGGGGCGGAGACGACCGAACGGGAGAAGATCGAGTTCCTTGGGGTCGAGTTCGTGGGCATCCCCGACAGCCGTCACGTGTTCCTCCCCGATGATCTTCCGGTGCACCCGTGGCGGAAGGACGAACCGGAGATGGGGCGGTTCCTCCGGCGCATGGTGGAATGGGAGGGCAAGGATGGCTGAGGCCGAGAACACGTTCCGCATCCCGATCGGGCCGATCCACCCCGCGCTCAAGGAGCCGGTCCGGCTCTCGTTCCAGGTCGAAGGGGAGCGGATCGTCGGGGTGGACATCCGCACCGGGTTTGCCCACCGCGGGATCGAGTACATGGGGATGCGCCGCAATCTGATCCAGGTCCTGTATCTCGCGGAGCGGATCTGCGGTATCTGCTCCGTCGCTCACCCGATCGCCCTCACCCAAGCCGTGGAGCAGGCAGCGGGGATCGAGGTTCCACCCCGCTCCCAGTACATCCGGGTGATCATCTCGGAGCTCGAGCGCATCCACTCCCACCTCCTGTGGGCAGGGGTGGCCGCCCACGAGCTCGGGTTCGACACCCTCCTCCACCTCACCTGGAAGGTGCGGGAGAAGGTCCTCGACATCCTGGAGGAGCTCACCGGGAACCGCATCGACTACGCGATCCCCATCTACGGCGGGGTGCGGCGGGACATCGCCCCGGACCAGTACCCCAAGGTCCAGGGCACGATCCGCTACTACCGGGGGCTTTTGGACGAGCTTTTGGACACGTTCCTACGCGACCCGTCGGTGGAAGCCCGCACCCGCGGGGTGGGGGTACTGGAACCAGAGGAGGCCGATGCCCTGTGTGCGGTCGGCCCCACCGCCCGCGCGTCGGGCCTAGCCAAGGATGTGCGCCAGGACCGGCCGTACCTCGCCTACGGCGAGCTCGGGGTCAAGGCGATCACCCCCCGCGACTGGGGCCTTGTGCCCCGCGGGGATGTGTACGACAAGATCGTGGTTCGGCTCCTCGAGGTCGGGCAGTCCTTGGGCCTGATCGAGCGGGCGCTCCTGGAGATGCCGGACGGGGAGATCACCTCATTCCCCAAGATCCCGGCTCTCCTTGCCCACCTCAAGAAGGCCCAAGGGGAAGGCCTGGGCTGGCACGAGGCGCCGCGGGGGGAGGTCATCCACTACGTGCGCCTGGAGGCGGGGGTCGAGGAGCCGGTGGTGTGGAAGGTCAAGGCCCCCACCTATTCGAACTTGATGAGCTGGAAGCCGATGTTCGAGGGCCAGGAGATCGCGGACATCCCGATCATCGCCGCCTCGATCGACCCCTGCATCTGCTGCATGGACCGCGTGCACATCGTGCGGGGCGAGGATGAGACTGGGATGGCCATGGAAGAGCTCCTTCGGCTGTCGCGGGCGAAGACCCAGAGGATACTGACGGGGAATGGGTGATGTGTGTTTCTAGGGCTCGTCACGCGTCACGGGGGTGATGGATGAGCGGCTGGCATCTCGTCTGGCAGGCGGCAGCGGTGATGGTCGGCAGCGGCGTGGTGGGCCTGGTCTACAAGGGCCTCGATCGCAAGCTCGCCGCCCGGATGCAGGCCAGAGTCGGCCCTCCGCTCCGGCAGCCGTTCCTCGACCTCGGGAAGCTCCTGATGAAGGAGACGGTGGTCCCGCGGGACGCGGTGGGGTGGCTGTTCCGGGCGATGCCGTTCCTGGCGGCCGTGGCCTCGTTCACCACCCTCCTCTACCTCCCCTTGGGGCCGTTCCCCCCGATCCTCCGCGGGTACGGGGACGCGGTGCTGGTCCTGTACCTCCTGGCGGTGCCGGCGTTGGCGATGGCCCTGGGCGGGTTCGCGTCCGGATCGCCCCTGGCCACGGTGGGCGGGCAGCGGGAGATCGTGATGCTCATGTCCTATGAGTTCCCGCTCGCGGTGGCGCTCGTCGGGGTGGTGTGGCGGCTCAGGGCCCTGGAGGTGGGACCGGCGTTCTCGCTGGCCACCATCTCCGCGAACCCGTTGTGGACAGCGGTGGGGCCGCTCGGGGTGTTCGGGCTGGCCATCCTCCTCGGATGCCTGTTGGTGGTGACCCCGGCTGAGCTCTCCAAAATCCCGTTCGACATCCCCGAGGCGGAGACGGAAATCGCCGGGGGGCTGATGGTGGAGTACTCCGGGACCTACCTCGCCCTGTTCTACCTCGCCGACGCGGTGAAGACGGTGGCGATGGCGGCGCTGGTGGTGGCCTTGTTCATCCCGTACGGGATCGCCGCGCCGCTCGGGGTCAAGGGCGTGGGCGGGCAGGTGCTCGACGTCGCGTTCTTCCTCGTCAAGGCGTTCGTGGTGATGTTCGCCGCGGCGACCACGGTGCGGGTGGCGATGGCCCGGTTCAAGGTGGATCAGGTGGTCCGCGGGTTCTGGCTTCAGATCACGGCGGGGGCCGTGGTCGGGTTGGTGCTGCTCGTGCTGGACAAGGCGGTGATGGGATGATCCTGAAGACCCTGTTCAGCCAGCTCTTCACGCGCCCGGCGACCAACCGGTTCCCGGCCAAGTACATGCCCAAGTCGGTGACCAGGTTCCTGGAAAAGATCCGGTCGGGCAAGGCCAAGCTCGTGCCACCGGTCCCGGTGCCGCCCCGGTTCCGGGGGCGGATCGCCTACGACCACGACAAGTGCATCGGATGCCAGCTGTGCATCCGGGTGTGCCCGGCCAAGGTGATCCAGTTCCGTCCCGAGGTGAAGAAGATCCGCATGCACGTGGCCCGGTGCACGTTCTGCGCCCAGTGCGTGGACGCGTGCCCGGTGGGCGCCCTGGCCCTGAGCCATGCGTTCTTGCTTGCCGACCCCGACCGGTCGGCGGATTCCCTGACCGTCGAGTAGCCCTCCGCCGCTCTCCCCAAGAATGGCGGGGAGCAGGGCTGGGAACCCCGCTCCCCGCACTGGGCCGCCGTTTTCGCGGCGGGTGGGGTGGGTCAGTTCAGGAACCCGCCTGGCTCAACTTGGCCTCCAGGGCTTCCTGGAGGTCCGGGAGGTGGACGATGAGCCACGGCAGGAACATCCGGCCCTCGGCCCCGGGCGTGCCCATCATCCCCATTGGGCCGCGCTGCATCGTCATCGGCCGCTGCTGCCGCGTCATCGGGCACGCCGGTTGCTGCGGGAACGGGTGCCGCCCCTGCGGCCACGGCTGCACCATCGGGCGGAGCGGAGACATAGGCGTCATCGGCATCGTCTGCTGTCGCTCCCGGAACTGCTGGAGGAACGGCCGCAACCGAAGCCCGCCCTCGGAGAGGAGCCCCAGGCCATCGCGCAGGCGCTCCCACTGGCGGACGGTGAGGATCCCCTTAATCCCGTCCAGCGCCTTGTCGGCAAACGCCTGCACCAGCTCCCTTTCCCAGGCCAAAAACTCCTGCAGCAATCCCTTGAGCTCCTCCGGGGTGCCCTGGAACGCGATCAGCTTCTCCTTGAGCACGTCTTTCCCCGCCAGGATCTCGTCGCGCAGGGGCATGAGCTCCTGGGTGAGCGCGACGAGGGCCTTCATTTGGTCCTGGGAGAGCTCCAGTGCGTTGATCACCACCAACGCCCCGATCCCTTCCCCGCACGTCCCGAGCCGGCCACCCCCGGCAACGGACGCCAACCCCCCCACGGCCACCACCCCGGCCAAGCCCACCGCGATCCACGCCTTTTTCGTCATCGGCAATCCCCCCTTCAGTCCGTACAGAACTCCCGTAAAACGGTAAGGATGGGGTGTGTATTCAGGGTGAAGGAAGCGTGGAGATGCTATGGAGCCACGACCTCGTGCCGGGCATCCCAGAGGAGCTCCCCCCGTGGGTAGACGCGCAGGTGCCAGCGCCCGGGGGCTAGGCCCTCGATGCGCCCCCGTAGGGGAGAGGGATGGCTCCCATCCAGTCTATCTATGCGGCATGGCCGCCCTCCACGCGTTTCGGTGTTTGCCGGGACCTCCTTCCGAGACGGCTCGCCAGCTGCTTCGCCCCTTCCGCCGAGCGCCAACAGGTTTGTCGACCACGGCCTGCGGGGGCTTCTGGCCCCCATGCCGCCTTTCGCCGCGGCAGCTCGTCGGGGACGAAGATCCGCACCTTGTGCACGCCCCGGAAGAGAAAGGTGCCGCCCAGGTACACTGCGGAACACTCCTCGGCCAGGGGGCGATCCCCCCACGCCTCGCCCTTGCCCTTTGAACGCTGGTCGAGGCGCGCCCTTGGCCGTTGCCTGCGCTTGGGGTAAACTCGATTCGATGTCCATAGAGCTGCACGTCATCGTCCCCGTGTCCACCGATCGCTGGAACGAAGGCGTGCGCCAGCTGTGCCAGGCCGCCGCCGATCGGGACACGGCGGTGAACGTGGTCCACCTCGCCCACGGCCCGGAGTCCATCGAGTGCACGTACGACGAGGCGCTGGTCGCGCCTTACGTGATCGAGGCCGTGGCCGCCGCCGAGCGGGCGGGCGCCGACGGGGTAATCGTGTACTGCTTCGGCAACCCCGCGGTGGACGGGGCTCGGGAGGCGGTCTCCATCCCCGTCGTCGGGCTAGGCGAGGCTGCTGAGGTGGTCGCCTTCCTCCTGGGCGACCGGAGGGCGGGAGCTTGTCGCCCGTGGGGCTCAGGTCGTGATCCTAGGCTGCGGGTCACTGCTGGGGGTGGCGGATGAGCTGCGACGGGGACTGGGGATTCCGGTGGTCGTACCAGCGGTGGCGGCGGTGAAGCTGGCCGAGGCGTACGTAAAGATGGGCATCGCTCACAGCAAAGCCGCCTATCCTCCTCCCCCGCCCAAGATCTGGCGCTGAACACAAGCACGGGAGGCAGACCAATGGAGATCGACGCGGAGACCATCCGTCCGGGAGTGGTGGGCATGCTGCGCGTGAACCTCGGAGTCCAGGCCGGGGAGTCCGTGCTCGTGGTAACTGACGTGCCGACGCCCGAGCAGTGGGGAGAGTGGCCTGTATCGCAGCTTGAGGAGGCGTTCCGGCGGGCGGCGTTGGCTCGCCGGGTGGCGGAGATCGCCGCCGAAGAGCTGCCGGCCTGTGCGGTGGGTTTCCTGGCCTACCCGGCCACCGGACGCTCGGGGAGCGAGCCCGGCGATGAGGTGGCAGCAAGGCTGCGGGAAGCGAACGTGGTGGTGGCCATCACCTCCTTTTCCCTCAGCCATACCCACGCCCGAGAGGGCGCATGCCGGGCGGGGGCACGGGTGGCGAGCATGCCCCGCTTCCTGCCGGAGATGTTCTACCCGGACGGTCCGTTGGCCGTGGACTACCGCCGCATCGCGCAGGAGACGGCGCGGATCGCCGCCTGCCTCACCGGTGCCCGCGTGGCCACGGTCCGGTCTCCCGCGGGTACGGACCTCGAATTCAGCCTGGAGGGGCGGGAGGGGCGGGTGGACGACGGTCTGTACCTTCGCCCCGGCATGTGGGGGAACCTGCCCGGGGGCGAGGCGTACATCGCCCCGGTGGAGGGGACGGCGGAGGGGGTGCTGGTCGTGGAGCCGGGTTGGCATCACCGCCTCGTCGAGCCGATGCGCCTGGTGTTCTCCGGCGGCGCGGTGGTCGCCGTGGACGGCGGCGGGGAGGTGGGGGAACGCCTACGGGGCTTGCTGGGCCTGGGAGGCCGTCGACCCACCGCAGAAGAGCGGGCCCGGCGCCACCTGGCCGAGCTGGGGGTGGGGACGAACCCCAACGCGCGGCGCACGGACATCACCCTGGAGGCGGAGAAGATCAAGGGCACCGTGCACGTGGCCATTGGGGACAACGCACACATGGGCGGGGTCAACGTGGCCGACTATCACGCCGACCTCGTCGTCCCCCGGGCCACATTGCTCCTCGATGGGCAGACGGTCATGGACGAGGGGCGGTGGACGTTCGGCTGATAAGGGGGGAGATGGAGCTCGCGCTGGGTGTGGAACCGACCGATCGGTACCTCGCGTTCGAGGCGGCCGGGGCGGCGCGCAAGCTGGTGGAGGAGGTGATGCTCGTTCGTCCGGGCGAGAACGTGCTGATCACCGTGGACACGATGGGTGACCGGCGGGTGGCGGAGCTGGTCGCCCAGGCCGCCTACGCGGCTCGGGCCGTCCCCACCCTGGTGGTCTACCCCACAAGCCCGGCCCCGGTGCTGGAGCCCCCGCCCCCGGTGGCCGGGGCGGCGGCGCGGGCCCAGGTGTGGATCGAGCTGGCTGTGGCTTACCTTCTGCACACCGCCGCTCACCGGGCAGCCCTCGCCGGCGGGTGCCGGTACATTTGCCTCACCGGTATGGACGTGGACATGCTCGTGCGGTGCATCGGCCGCGTGGACTACCCGAAGATGCTCGCCCTAGGGGAGGCCCTGCAGCGCATCGTGGCCAGGGCCGATGAGGTGCGGGTCACCAGCCCCGCGGGCACTGACCTCGTGGCCCACAACCGCGGCCGGCGGGTGCGGCACGCGGGCAAGCTCGCCGACACCCCGGGCGAGCCGATCATGCTCGGCGGGCAGATCTCCTGGTGTCCGGTGGAGTCCACGATCGAGGGCATGCTTGTGTTCGACGGCGCCCTGTGGCCGCCGACAGAGCTGGGCCGGCTTGCCTCCCCGGTGGAGCTGGAGGTCCACCAGGGGGTGATCGTCGCCGTGCGGGGTGGGGCAGAGGCGCAGGTGTTCAAGCGGTGGCTCGATTCCTTCGCCGACCCCAACATGTATCGCATCGCCCACTACTCTCTGGGGTTCAACCCTGGGGTGACCCGCCCCACCGGGCGGATCGTGGAGGACGAGCGCGTGTTCGGGTGCATCGAGATGGGCATCGGCACCCAGGGAGCACAGATCGGCGGGCTCACCTGGCAGGCGGCATCGCACACCGACGGAGTGGTCCTCTGCCCGTCCATTTACCTGGACGGGGAACCGCTCGAGGTGGACGGCCGGTACGTGCACCCGGAGGTGGTGGAGGCCTGCCGGAACCTGGGCGTCCCCGGCTGCTAGGCGGGCTCCCCCGCCCCTAGACCAGCTCGGCCAGGGCCCGGGCGAGCATGGAGCGAACGAGGAGCACGGGGGCTCCGGTGGCCGCCCGTACCTCGCCTTTCATCCGTTCGCTGTACCCGAAGCAGTGGAGGAGGAACGCCGTCGCTCCGCGCTCGGCCAGCCCCCGGGCAACCGCGCCCAGGCGGGCCCTACCCGTATACGGGGAGACCGACGCTCCGATCGCCTCCACCCCCCACCCCCGAACCTCCTCCACCGTCGGGGCCACCTGCCGCGGCGAAGGGACCAGGATCCCAAGCGGCCCAGGGAGGGCAAGGGCTGACACGTACGATCTCACGAGAACATGGGGCACGACCACGGGAACCCGGGCCCGTAAGGGGGGAAAGGTCCCGGAACACAGGATCCCGATCAGCACCACGTCTTTTTCCACAGCGCGGATCGCTTCCTCCAGGCGGTGATGGACGAACTCCCGGTGTACCGTGACCTCTCGGCCGTCGGAAAGGCGGGTGACCAGGGTGCTCTCCTCCCCAAGCGGGGGATGGGCGGCAATCTCGTCCACGGTGAGGCCGTCCAACGCCCCGGCTTGCACGACCTCCACCTCCGGGGGCAGATGGCCACGGATTTCGGGCACCACGTCGTCCCGGGGCGCCTGTCCGATCGTCACGAGGGCGATCCGTTTCATGCCTTGCCCAACGTTTGAAGGTGCGATAGCGGCCCATACAACGCGAGCAGCCGCGAGAACTCCTCCGGGTCGTAGAACCGACACTCGCGGGAGGTGAACGCCTTGGCCACTTCCACGCAGAACCGAGCGGCCAGCTCCAGGTCGAGGGGGTGGTTGGCCCCGGTAGCGCACCCAGGCACGGGGATCGCCGCGGTGGTCGCTACCCCCACCACGGGGGCGGCGGTGGCAGTGGCGGGCTGGAGAATGCTGTTTAGGTGATGGATTCCGTTCCCGTAGGGGGTGATGTCCTGGGTGGTGATGGGGAAGACCACCGGCGGTTCCCCTGTGACATAGCGCATGATCTCCAGAAGGTCCTCGCTGGTCCGCAGGATGTACCCTTCTTTGACGGTGGGGCTGATCGCGAACCCGCGGCGGTTGATGACCCAGTTGCCCTTGGTGGCATCGACGGACAGAATGGCGTCCATGGCCGAATCGACCTCGTATCGGTTCATGGTGACCATGTCCACCGGGGCATCCATGAACGGGGTGGGCTCGTGGGGGATGATGGGGGCGTTGGGACAGATGTGGGTGGCCACGAGCACGTCCCCGGGCAGAACGTCGCCGGAGCTGGCCATCCGTACCAGCTTGGCCGCGCAGGCTAGGGCGACGATGGCCCCGTCGGCATCGGACACAAGCCCCAGCCGACTCGGACGGGCCCCGACCCCGCCCAACCGCCCGATCACCCCCAGCGTGGGCCCACGGCCATGCCCAGGGATACGGACCTTGACGAAGTCGGTGCTCCCAGCCTCGCCGTTCACCCGCACCACCTGCACCTCCTCCGCCCCCCATCGCCGGAGCCACGCCGCCACGTCGTCCCCCGACGCATGGGGACTCTCCAAAACCTCCATCGCTTCCATGACCTCACGCAGCACGGAAGCCACCTCCATCGCCCTGCGAAAGATAGTCGTGGATGAGCAACGCATACACTCTCGCGGCCTGAACAAGCTGCGCCACCGCCACCCGCTCATCGTATCCATGGATTCCTTGCAGATCTGCAGGACCGAACTGGAGTGTCGGGATCCCGTGGCGCCGGAAGAATCGGGCGTCGCTCGATGCCCACTGTAAGACCGGCCGGGACGTGTCCCCAGCGACCTCACGGATGATTCTAAGCACGAGCTGAACGAAAGGATGCGTGGGTGGGGTGTAATTCGCCTCGATCGGGTCGCGAAGAGGGGTGACCTCCACCCCGGAACCAGCTCGCTCTTCCACCAATTGCCGGAGGAGGTCGAGCACAACCCCCACAGGGACCCCGACGGGCACCCGCAAATCGAACTCGGCCTCACATCGGCTGGCAACGATGTTCACCTTATCCCCACCGGAAATCCGCCCCACGTTCACCGTGACATGGTCTAAAACTTCAGCCTGAACCTCAAGACCTTCCTCCCGAAGGATGGCCTGAGTTTCGGAAATCAAACGACGGGGTTCTGGGGGAATGGTCCACGGCCTTCCCCACAGGGAATAGACTGCTTCGATGACCTGTGTCATGCGCAAGATCGCGTTTTCACCAACAAGGGGCGATAGGCTGCCGTGGACAGGGACCCCTCGGGTCATGGCCCGCAACCATAGGGCCCCCTTTTGGCCGATGGTCGGATTGATCCCCGAGGGTTCGGCGATGAGGCACGCATCCCCCGTGAACCCTTGTTCAAGGAGCCAACGTGTCCCGTACCAACCCCCGGTTTCCTCGTCGGGGACGGCCATGAACAGGACCTTGCCCCGCAGGCTGTCCCACCGCACGGCCTTGCTGAGGGCCACGAGGAGGGCGGCCAAGCCCCCCTTCATGTCGCTCGCCCCCCGCCCGAGGACGTACCCCTCGCGCACCTCCCCGCCAAACGGGTCGAACGCCCACCGCTCGCGGTCGCCGGCTGGGACGACATCCATGTGCCCGTTCACGACGAGGCACGGGCCGGGGCCGAAGTCGAGCTCCCCGACCACGCTCGTCATCCCCGGCGCGGCGGAAAGCTGGCGGGCGGGGATCCCCGCGCGATGCAGGCGCTCCAGGATGTACGCGGCGATCTCCGTCACGTCACAAGGCGGGTTCTCGCTGGGGAAACGAATGAGCTTGGAGCAGACCGTCGTCACCTCTCGCTCACAGTCCCAGCGTTTGATCGCCTCACGCCTGGTCATGGTCCCTCCTCAAATGCGCCGTTCGAACCTGGGGTCCAGGACGTCCCGCAGCCCGTCGCCGACGAAGTTGAACCCCAAGGCGGTGATCATGATCGCAAGCCCGGGGAATGTGGAAACCCACCACGCGAAGCCGATGAGCCCACGTCCGTCGGCGATCAACGCCCCCCATTCCGGGATCGGGGGCTGGGCCCCTACCCCAAGGAAGCTCAGCGCCGCTGAGGAGAGGATGGCCGCCGGCATTTCCAGCGTAGTGTACACGACCACCGGACCAAGGGCGTTGGGCAAGACGTGACGAAACAATATTCGTGTTCGGGAAGCACCCAAAGCGTAGGCCGCCGTCACGTAGTCCAACTCACGCAAAGAGAGCACCTGTCCCCGAAGGAGCCGGGTGAATTGTCCCCACCCAGTTACAGCGATGGCTATGATCATCACCCCAATCCCACCGCCCAACGCTCCAGCCAGGGCAAGGGCAAGCACCAACCCCGGGATGGACCACACGATGTCCACCGCCCGCATGATCAGGCTATCAACAACCCCCCCCACGAACCCGGCCACCAGCCCAAGGATTCCTCCCAACACCATTTGAAGAACAACCACACCCATCCCGATAAGAAGCGCATAGCGACTCCCGTACAGCACCCGACTTAAAAGGTCACGGCCAAGCACATCGGTGCCCATGGGGTGCGTCGCCGATGGCGGGGACAGCAAAGCATCGAAGTCCATGGCCAGAGGGTCGTACGGGGCGATCACGTCGGCAAGCAGTGCCGTAAGCCCCACCGCGGCCACGAAAAAAAGCCCGACCAGGGCGAGGTGGTTACGCGTGAACCTGCGAACTGCCCGCGACGAAAAGAACTGTTTCATGTCTAACCGTAGCGGATCCGTGGGTCAATGAGCGTGTACGCGAAGTCCACAACGAGGTTGGCCAGGACCGTCAACAGGGCGATCACGAGGACAATGCCCTGGACCACTGGGTAGTCTCGTTCCATCACCGCGTTGACAAGGAGCCTCCCCATGCCCGGCCAGGCAAAAACCGTTTCTGTAATCACCGCTCCTCCGAATAGCCAAGGCAAGCGCAGCCCAAGCAATGTGACCACGGGTATCAGCGCGTTGCGAAGGCCGTGGCGAACCACAACGATGATTTCGTGCACCCCCTTGCTCCGTGCCGTCCGGATGTATTCTTCATTGACAACCTCGAGCATCGCCGATCGGGTCAACCGGGTGAACAGGGCAATAGGGGGGAGCCCCAGGGTCAAGACAGGGAGAAGTGCGGATCTCAGTCCGGCAAAGGTCCACAGTGGTCCCCCCCTCCCGGAAATGGGGAGAAGCCGCAACCTCAAGCCAAATACCATCATCAACATGATCCCCAGCCAAAAGTAAGGCATGGAAACCCAAAACAGAGCGACGAACCGGCTGACATTGTCAACGATGGTATAGGGGCGCATGGCGGAGATGATCCCGATGGGGATCGCGATCACTACGGTGAGGATCAGGGCGAGGATGGTCAGCTCCAACGTCGGGCCAATACGGGCCAGGATCAAGGTTGCTACGCGATCTTGGACGTGGATGGACAGCCCAAGATCGCCCTGAACGACCCGGGTCAACCAGTTCCAGTATTGGACGGGGATGGGGTTGTCCAAGCCAAGTTCGGCCCTCTTCTCCAAGACCTTCTCCTCGGACACGTTGGGACCGAAGAGCAGGCGGATCGGATCCCCACTTACATGCATCAGGGAGAAGACAATGGCCGTGACCCCGATGAGAGTGGGGACCAGCATCAACAGACGGCGAACAAGGTAGGCTCCCATCCCTAGGCAAGCCCGGAGGCCGGGGTGGCCCCGGCCTCCGGGCCTTTCCCCCTTCCTTCCCCTAGCGCTTGTACAACACCAAGGCCCGCATCAGCGGTGGTTGCCACGGGTGGGAGAACAGCTCATCGAGCCCGCCCACGTCGCGGCGGGCAGCAACCACGTTCACGTTGACCGCCAGCGGGACCCACACCGCCGACTCCACCACAATGGCTTGAGCCTGGATGAACGCGTCCCGGCGGAGCGCATCATCGAGGGCGTTGGAGGATAGATCGAGGAGGGCATCGATGGCGTCGTTCTTCCACTGCCCGAAGTTGCTGGAGCCGATGTTCACCGAGTGGGTGAGGAACGTGAGGTACGGCTCCCCCATCCACCACGTGTTGCGGAAGATGCCGAGGTCGTAGTCGGCAGCCCGCGCACGGTCATAAGTGGCCCCGACCTCAGCCAGGGCAAGGTTGACCTTGATCCCCACCTTGGCCAACTGAGCCTGCACGACCTCCGCCGCCCGCCGCCATTGGTCGACGTTGGAGAAGGAGATCAGCGTGAGCTCAAGGCGTTTTCCATCCTTCATCCGCACGCCGTCGCGGTCGACCGCTGTCCACCCGGCCTGTTCGAGGTAGGCCACGGACTTCTCGGGATCATACGCGTAGGCGATCTCCTCGACCCCCTTCCAATAGCCGGTGGTCCCTGGCCCGACAAGGCCGTAGAGCGGGAACGCGATGCCAAACCAGGCCCCCTTGACGATCTCCTCTTTGTTTATCGCATGAGCAACGGCGAGGCGAATACGGCGATCGTTAAACAGCTCGCGCTTCATATTGCAAACAAGGTATTGCACGCTGTACGTGGGAGCCATGTAAACCTGAAGATTGGGGTTCGCAACCAGCTGTTGATAGCCCATGAGGGGGACGTCGAACGTGTAATCGATGTTCCCGGCCAAGATCTCCGCAAGCCGTGTCGCAGCCTCAGGGATGATGCGCATGACGAGCTCTTCAGCGTGTGCTGGGCCACGGTTGGAGATGTAGTCGGGGGCGTGGTTGTACGCGTCGAACCGCTTCATGACGATCCGATCCCCGCGGATCCAGCGGTCAAACCGGTAGGGGCCAGTGCCTACCAGGCCCTTCACCCCTACCTCCTCATCGGACATCGTGGCCAACCAATCCGCAGGCATGATGCTCGCATGAGCATCAGCGATGTGGTACAGGGCCAGCGGTTTAGGGGTAGCGAATTTAAAGATCACCGTGTAAGGATCTGGGGTCTGGATCTCCGTGACCCCACTGTACTTGGGGCCGAGGTAGTTCTCCAGCGGGGACAACCGGAAGTACCGCTCATAAGACGCCTTGACGTCCCGGGAGGTCATCTCTTGTCCGGTGTGGAACAGGATACCCTGCTTCAGGTGGAATACCAAGGTCAGCTTGTCCTCGGACCACTCGAACGAGCGAACCAATAGAGGCACGGGCTGGAAGTTCGGATCCATATCCAACAATGGTTCCACCACGTAGCTGAGGACCACCAGGGAGTGGAACCGGGTGGTCCGGTGTGGATCTAGAAAATCAGGCTCTTCCTGAAACGCAGTGACCATCGCCTTCTGGGTCTGCGCGGTGACACCCAGTGCGACCCCGAGGATGCCCATCAGTACTAACAGCACTATACCCTTTTGCATTTGGTCCTCCCCTTATGTCATAAAACTAACCCCATTCGGCCTTGCTTCTCCACCCCTAACTTCCCGCGAAGAGGTTCAACTGGACTCTCACCCCCTCCCGCTTAGGACGCACGTGATCGCTGCCCCCATGGCCACTACAGGGTCCAACACCACCACTGGAAGGGCCTGCCGCAGGGCCGCCGCCGCCCCCACCGTGCTGAACCCGGTGCAGGCGAGGCCGATCGCGCGGCAGCCCTGGTCGACGAGCCCGGCGGCCGCCTGGACCATGGCGTCCATGGCCCCCGGCAGATCAGTGGTCCGGTAGACCCCCTCCACCTGCCTCCATGGCACCTCGCACCCATGGAAGGCCCGCACGATGGCCTGAGGCACGTACGGGGTGATGGTGAGGATGCCCACCTTCGTCCCCAACGCCCGGCCGACGAGCCCGAGGCAGGAACCGGCCCCAACCACGGGGATGGACAATGCCTCCCGCAGCTCGTCCACGCCGGGGTCGGCGGCACAACTCACGGCCACCACGTCCACGCGCGCAGCCAACGCTCGGCCCACCCGAAGGATCTCGGGGACTGCCTGCTGCTCCAACGTCCTGTTGTAGAGGCCGCCCGGGAAGCCGTCGATCGTCTGGGTGAGCACGGCAAGCGTTGGGAACGCCTGCTCCAGGATGCGGCCATGGATCTGCGCCTGTTCATGATCCAAGTTGCTAACGACGCGGATCAGCCCCACTCTGGTCTTGGCCATCGTCAGAACGTGGGCGGGCTGACCGCCCAGATCCCCACTGCTTCCTCATCGCCGGCGTTTTCGAACCGGTGGGGCTGCTCGCTGCGGAACGTGATGCTCTGGCCGGCCGTGAGCACGTAGGCCTTGTCCCCAACCACGATGCGGACCTTTCCAGACAGGATCAACCCACATTCAATGCCCTCATGGATGTAGGCCTGGGCCCCGCTGCTTCCCCCCTTCTTGAGGCGAACCTTGAACAGGGCCACCTGGGCGTTGGGCGCCGAAAGGATCTCGTATTCAAGGTGAGGCGACACGATGATGCGGCGCCGCTGTCCATCGGCGAGGACGGTTTGAACCGCGGCCAGGTCGTCCTCGAACAGGTGGACAACGGGCCGTCCCAAAGCGTCGGCGATCTTCTTTAGGGAAGTCAGGGAGGGATTGATCTTCCCGTGCTCGAGCTTGCTCAGGTAGCTCTCGGACTTCCCAATCTTCGCCGCGAGCTCCTGCAAGGTCAACCCCTTCTGCAACCGCAACTCCCGCAACCGCTGACCAAGGTCACCCGGCATGCCTACCCCAGTACAGGCCGATCTTTCCTGAGCGTCAAGTCAGCGCTCAAAGATCGCCTGAATGCCAATTCCTTCTACGGCATGGCTTGATTGTTAGTCCAGAACGACGGGCCCGGGGCCATCCACCGGAGGAAATGGGGCACGAGCAGGGGCCGGCACCCTCAGACAGCGAATCCGTCAGACAAGCAAGCGGGCGAAGCGGCGGCGGCCTACCCGTAGCACCATCCCCGTCCGCACCTCCACCCGATCTTGCGGGGACCCCACCTTGACCCCATCCAGCTGCACGCCCCCCTGCTCCACCAGTCGGCGCGCCTCCGACCGCGATGAAGCTAGCCCCGACGCCACGAGCAGCTCCACGATCCCCACCGCCCCGTCCGCGTCCAAGAGCTTCCCCACCCGCACCTCCGGCATCTCCTCGGGAGGCTTCTCCTCCTCGAACACCCGCTCGAAGTGGGCCTGAGCCTGGCGGGCCGCTTCCTCGTCGTGGAATTGGGCGACCAACGTGAACGCCAGGCGTTTCTTCGCCTCTTTCGGGTGAAGAGTTTGGACCTCTTCCCACGGGGTGTCAGTGAGGAGCCGGTAGTACTGGGGCATGAGCTCATCCGGAAGCGACATCACCTTCCCGAACTGCTCCTCGGGCGGCTCGGCGATCCCGATGTAGTTCCCCCGGGACTGGGACATCGCAAACACCCCGTCCGTGCCGAGGAGGAGGGGCATGGTCAGGATCACCTGGGGCTCTTGACCATACGCTTCCTGGATGTCGCGGCCGATGAGGAGGTTGAACCGCTGGTCCGAGCCCCCGAGCTCCACGTCCGCCCGCACCGCCACCGAATCGTAGGCCTGGGCCAGGGGATACAGGAACTCCATGATCGTGATCGCCGACCCTTCGTGGAACCGGCGCTGGAAGTCCTCCCGCTCCAGCATCCGGGCCACGGTGTACCGCGCGGTGAGGCCGAGCACCTGGGCCAGGGTGAGTTTCTCCAGCCATTCTGAGTTGTACCGCACCTCAGCCCGCTTCGGGTCCAGGATGCGGAACGCCTGCTCCCGGTACGTGTGCATGTTGCGTTCGATCTCCTCAGGCGCCATCGGCTCGCGCGTCTTGGACTTGCCGGACGGATCGCCGATCCGGCGGGTGAAGTCCCCCACCACCAGCACCGCGGTGTGACCGAGGTCCTGGAACACGCGGAGCTTGCGGAGCACCACCGCATGGCCGAGGGTAAGATGTGGGGCCGACGGATCGATGCCGAGCTTGATCCGCAGGGGCTGGCCCTGGCGCAGCGACCGCTCGAGCTTGGCCGCCAACTCCTCCCGCAGGAGGAGGGTCTCCACGTTGTGCTCGATCAGAGCCAGTTGTCGTTCTACTTCCGGGCGAACGCCCATCGTCGCTCCTTCACACCACCACCGCCGACACCACCCGGTCCCCAGGTTCCACCTGGATCAGCCGCACCCCACGCGCGTACCGGGAGAACGTGCTCACCTGGGCTGCCGGGAACCGGATCACCTTTCCGCCGGCGGTGGACAGGGCCACCTCGTCGTCCTCGGCCACCAGGATCACCGCAACGAGCGGCCCCACCTGGTCGTCCAGCTTGATCCCGATCACGCCCCGGCCGCCCCGGCCTTGGGCTGGAAGATCCGAAAGGTCCACGCGCTTGCCATGCCCGCCCTCGGTCACCAAGAGCAGTCGCTTCCCCTGGCAATCTCGTGGGAGCCCAACCAAGCCCACCACCTTGTCCCCGGAGGCGAGGCGGATCCCGATCACCCCTCTCGACGGCCGCCGGGTCACCCGAACCTCCTCCTCGGCGAACCGGATCACATGGCCGCCGGAGGTGGCCAGCACCACCTCCCCCCCACCATGGGTGATGAGCACGTCCACCAGCCGGTCCTCCTCGGGGATGGAGTGGGCCAGGATCCCTTTCGCATGGGCGTTGGCGTAGTCGGAAAGCGCATTGCGGTTGACGATCCCGTGGCGGGTGGCGAGGAGGGCGTATCCGTGGGTGTAGTCGCCCACCGGCAGCACCGCGCGGATCTCCTCGCCCACGTCCATCTCCAGGAAGTGCCGCAGGTTCTTGCCTACCGAGTCCCGCTGGCCAAGGTCCAGGCAGCTCATGGGCAGCTTGAACACCCGCCCGCGGTCGGTGAACACGAGGAGGTCCTGGTGCGTATTTCCGGCCACCATCGTCCGTAGAAAGTCTCCCTCTTTGGTGCGGATGCCGATCACGCCCTTGCCGCCCCGGCCCTGGGCCCGGTACGCCTCGCACTCAGTGGCGTTCACGTACCCCTTGTGGGTCACGCACAGGATCACGTCCTGCAGGGGAATCTCCAGCTCAGACGATTCGCCCACCGCGTCACCGGCGGTGATCGTCGTCCGCCGCCCGTCCCCGTACCGCTCGGCGATGGCCTTGAGCTCCTCGCGGATCAAGCCGTCCAGCCGGACCGGATCGGCCAGCACCGCCTCGTGCTCGGCGATCTTCCCGCGCAGTTCCTCGAGTTCGTCCTCCACCTTGCGCCGTTCCAGCTTGGTGAGCTGGCTCAGCCGCATCTTGATCACCGCCTCCGCCTGCTTGGCGGAGAGGCCGAGCTCCGCGGCGAGGAGGGCCTCGGCCTCGGCCGGCTCGGCCGCGGAGCGCACGATCTCGATGACCTGATCCAAGTGCGCGATGGCCAGCTTGAACCCTTCCAGGATATGGGCCCGTTCCCGGGCCACCCGCAGCCGGTGCTCCGTCCGCCGCCGCACCGTGGCCCGGCGGAAGTCGAGGAACACCCGGAGGAGCTTGGGCAGGGACAGGGTACGGGGGCTTCCATCTTGGATCACCAAGAAGTGGCAAGCGAACGTGCGCTCAAGCGGGGTGAGCTTGTACAGGCGGTGCAGGAGCCGTTCCCCATCCGTGCCCCGCTTGAGCTCGATCACCACCCGCAGCCCCTCCCGGTCCGACTCGTCCCGGAGGTCGGCAATCCCCTCCAGCTCCCCGGCCCGGACCTTGGCGGCGATGGACTCGAGGATGGTGGACTTGCGCACCTGGTAAGGGATCTCGGTGATCACGATCCGTTCGTCCTCGACGAACGCGCGGGCCCGCACGGTGAGGCGTCCTTCCCCGGTGCGGTACGCCTCCCGGATCCCGTCCCGACCGACAATGAGCCCGCCGGTGGGAAAGTCCGGCCCGGGGATGAGGGGGAGGAGCTCGTCGGCGCCCGCATCCGGGTGGTCCATGAGGTACAGGGTGGCCTGGATGAGCTCCCTCAGGTTGTGTGGGGGGATCTGGGTGGTCATCCCCACCGAGATCCCCCACGCCCCGTTGGCGAGGAGGTGGGGGAACCGTACCGGCAGGACCTCCGGTTCCTCCAGGGAGCCGTCGAAGTTGGGGAGGAAGTCGACCGTATCCTCGGTAAGCTCCTCCAAGAACTCGACGGCAATCGGGCTCAAGCGGGCCTCGGTATACCGCATCGCCGCCGGCTCGTCCCCGTCCACCGACCCGAAGTTCCCCTGCCCGTCGACCAGGGGGTAGCGGGTGGAGAAACTTTGGGCCAGGCCCACCATGGCCTCGTATACAGCCATGTCCCCGTGGGGGTGGAACTTACCCATCACCTCACCCACGATGCGGGCCGATTTCTTGTGGGGTTTGCCCGGGGTGAGGCCGAGCTCCCGCATACCGTAAAGGATCCGGCGCTGCACGGGCTTGAGCCCGTCCCGCACGTCGGGGATGGCCCGGCCGCGGATCACCGAGACGGCGTAGTCGATATACGACTGCTCCATCTCGTCTTCGATGTAGGCAATCTCTACACGTTCCATACTGGAAAACCCTTAAATCTTACGAAAGGGAAGGGGCGGGCGCAAGCTTTTCCGGCTGGTGCCCGTTTCACCTGGGGACTGGTGCCCGGGTTAGACCGCAGCCGGGCGTTCGGGGTACGCTTAAGGGCCATGGGCCGGGGGTGGATCGCGGTTGCGCTTGTGCCCGTCGGATTGGGTTTGTTCGCCGCGATCCTCGTCCTGGTAGGGCCGGGCGCGGTGTGGCGCCAGATGCAGGCCCTCGAACCCTTAGGGTTCCTAGCGATGTTGGCGGGCGACCTCCTCGCCACCGCGTTGTGGGCCGCAAGCTGGGGGGTGTTGCTATGGGCGTTTGGGGTACGCCTCCCGTGGCGGGCCGTGGCTGGGGTGAGCATGGCCGGGTTCGCCGTGTCCTACCTGACCCCGGTGGCGCACCTGGGCGGGGAGCCAGTGCGGGCTTGGCTCACCTCCCGCAAGACCGGACGGCCGCTCACCACCATCTACGCCACCCTCCTCCTGGACCGGCTCCTGGCCGGGCTGTGCCTGGTGACGTTCGCCGTGTTGGGTGGGGCGGTTGCCCTCACCGTCCCAGTCTTGGGCCTGATGACCAAGGTCAAGGTGGCCGCCGGGCTGGGCGTGGTGTCCGCGGCCGTGGCCCTAGGGGTTCTCAGCTTTGCCAGGAACTACCACTGGCTGAGCCGGATCGTGGCGGCCTTGGGGCGGCTGAAGCCTGCGTGGCGGCGGCCCACGGAGTGGGCGGAGAAGGTGCGGGAGATGGAGGACGACGTGCACGCCGCGTTCAGCCGGTACCTTCCCTACACCGTCCTCGCCCTGGTGCTGGAGCTTTTGAGCTTCCTCTGCAACTACCTGCGCCCTCTCCTCTTCTTCTACTTCACCGAAGGCCGCTGGTTTTCCCTGGCCGACCTCGCCCTGTACTTCAACCTGAACGCCATCCTCACCACCCTCCTTTGGCTGACCCCGGCTGGGATGGGGACGGCCGAGGGCGGGCGGGTGGGCATCCTGAGCCTGGTGGGGATCTCCGCCCAGGGGGGAGTGGCCTTCTCCCTCACCATCCGGTTCCTGGAGCTCCTGGTGGTGGGGACCGGCTTGGTTTACCTGTCCCGGGAGGGGCTGCTGTACGCGGTGAAGGGGACGAGGGAGGGCCACGGGCGGAGCCGGGTTCGGTCCTGGCTGGGCATGGTGCGCGGAGCCCTGGAGTTGGGGAGCCTGTACTTCTACGGATGGGTCCTCGGCCCCCGCTGGCTCCCTCGGTTCTTCGCCCGACTGTATCGGCGGCCCGACCCGTGGGGGTACGAGACGAGCGCGTACGAGCAACGGAAGTACGACCTCACCCTGGCCATCCTGCCGCAGCGGGCGGACCCGGCGCGACCCCCGTACGGCCGGATCCTTGAAGTAGGCTGCAGCGAGGGCCTGTTCACCGCCCGGCTGGCCCGGGAAGGGTGGGGAAGGGAGATCGTCGGGGTGGACTTCATGCCGGCGGCATTGGCGCGGGCCCGGGCCCGTTGCGCGGGCCTCCCCGGCGTCCGCTTCCTCCACCTGGACATCACCCAGGAGGCACCGGGTGGGGTGTTCGACCTCGTGTTCTGCGCCGAGGTCCTCTACTACTTGGGGCCGCTCCGGCGGCTGGAAGCCGTAGCGGACCGGCTATGCCGGCTCCTCGCCCCCGAGGGCCTCCTGGTGCTGGTGAACCCGTGGCCAGCGAGCAACCTCCTTCATCGCCCGTTCCGCAAGCGGCAGGAGCTCGTGGTGGTACGCGAGCACGTGGAACGGGACTCGTCCCGCCCCTACGTGATCACCTGTTTGGCCCGTACGTCCCGTCGGTGAGCTGGGCCAGCGACAGCCCTGGCAGCCGTGTGTAGATCTCGTTGGACCGCACGAACCCGGCCAGGAACCGCCCATTGGTCACGCGCTGTGAGCTATAGGCCCGGACGGCGGCCAGCTTCAACTCCACCACCTCTTCCGGAAGCGGACAGCTTTGCCATTGCCAGCCGTCGAACGGCGCCGGGGGCGCCAGTTCAAGGTCCGGGATCAACCGTCTGGGGAAGGGCCAACGGGGGGCATGAACCAGGTACAGGCGGAGCTCAGGGCGCTCCTCCTCCCACTCCAGGGCGGCCAGGGCGGCCACGGCGAAGCGCAGGGCAGCTTGGTGGTCGGGATGGGCGTCATCGGGGTGGGGGAGGTAGACGACGGTGGGACGGAACCGATCCATGATCTCCGTGAGATCCAGCATCAGGTCCTCCCCGCAGTACACCGCTTCCGGGCGGTAACTGTTGGTGTAGAAGGGGTGATGAGCTTTGGTGTAGGGGCTGGTGTAGGGGACCTCGCGGTCCCAACAACTCGCCCACATCGTGGCCAGTCCCCCGTCCGGATACCCGAGGAAGATCAGGCGGCTCTTGGGCACCCCCAGGATCGAGAGCGCCCGCACCGCCTCCTTCTGCCGGCGGTAGCCCAGGGCCCGGTAATCCACCGCCCGGTGAAGGGGGTTCAGGGTGAACAGGCGCTTGGCGGCCCGATTGGCGTCCCCATTGGTCAGGAACACGATCAGCACTTCCTGGCCCTCCCGCACCACGTTGGCGATCGTCCCCCCCAGCGCCAGCACCTCGTCGTCGGGATGGGGGGCCACCACCAACACCCGTTCCACGTCGGGGATGGGATCCGGCGGTTCGACCCGCGGGGGAACGGGCACCCACCACAGGAACAGGTTGAGAAACGGATGAGGGACCCCGGGGATGAACCCCAGGGCGAACGGCACGAGGACCAGCCCCCCAACCCACCACCGCCGGGCACGCACCCTTAACCTCACTTCACCCGTTCGCTTTCCCGCCAGGCCAAGGCTCTCCCCACGCCCTGCTTCCTTTATACTCCGGACACGGGGGAATTCAAGCACTCCGCGCTGCGGTGGCAACCCGGAATGAGGAGAGGGGACACGGATGATCGCCCGTAGCAGAGGGATGTTGTGGGTGATGGGTGGTTTGGCGTTGGGGGCGGTGGTGGCCCTGGTGATCGGGGCGCTCGTGTTTTGGGCGTTCCCTGCCCTGAAGCGGGCCCGCAGCCCCGTGGCCGAGGTCCAGTCCGGCCCGGTGGTGGTGCGGTACCTGAAGGGAAGCGCGCTTGCTGGCGAAGCGGAGGCGCTGGCGTCGGAGGTGAACGCGGCGTGGCAGGACGTCCTGGGGAAGCTGGGGATCGGCCTCGCCGAGATCCGGGGCCCGGTGTACGTGTACCTCTACGCCAGCACCGCCGAACTCCCCCTGGGGTACGCCGCTCGGACGGAGGAGGAGCGAACCTCCGTGGCGGTGGTGGACCACGTGAGGGGTCAACCGCTCGGGGGTGCACTGGGGAGGCTTGCGTGTTCCCTCCTCTTCGGACGTCCAGGCAACGCCGTGTTCCGGCGAGGCCTTGCCCTCTACCTGGACCACCCGGACCATCCGTGGGCGGTGGAGGCGGCGGCGTGGGGGGAACCTGTCCCTTGGTCCATCCTGTGGGAAAGGGCGGACCGCCTCCTCCCCCAAGATCCCTGGGAAGGCCTGTACTTCACGGTGAACGCACCCTGGGTAGGCGTCGCCCCCTCGCTGGAGACCTACCGCGCCCTTATCCTCGCCCGCGGGCAGGGCTCCCAGGGACGAGGACGGACATGGGAGGCGATGGCTGGGGCCCTGGGGGAATGGGCCCTCAACCGGTTTGGCCGCCGCGGGGTGGAGGCGTTTTGGCAGGCCCCCTCCTGGGCAGCGGCCGCGACGGCCCTGGGGATGTCCCCGGAGGCCATGACCGCCGAGCTCGACGCATACCTGGCCGCATCCTTTGCCGAGATCCCTGACGCGCCGTACCTCCGGGCGATGACGCTCCTGTACAGCGGGAGGACCGAACGCGCCTTGGCCGCACTGGACGCTCTCTCCGGGGAGGAGGTCTCGTGGGCGTTGGGACTCGCCCACCTCGCCCTGGGCAACCCGGAGCGGGCCTGGACAGCATGGGAGGGGAGGAAGGTCCAGGAACCGGAGCTGCGCGCGGCCGTGGGCACGCTCCGTGGGGAGAGCCGCCTGACCCATGGTCGGCTGGTCCTGGTTGGCCCGGCGGAGGACGGGGCGCGGTGGTTGGCCGCGGCGGAGGAGGCCCTGACCCGAGCGATGGACTTCTGGGAAATCGCGGAAGCGGGGCTCCCCGACAAGCTCGTGTTCTACCTGGTTTCAGCCGTGCCCGCAGCCACCGTGCCGTGGGGCGTGGTGTGGGTGACGGCCGGGGCGGAAGCGCTGCCCAGCCTCGCCGTGCGGGTGGTATTGGAAGCCGTCTCTCCGTGGGGGCTTCCTGCCTATCGGACGCTGGTGGAGGGGGTGGTGCTCCACCTCGCCTGCCCGGACCGGGACTTCCGGGCCGAGGCCGCCCGCATCCTGGCCGACGGGCGGTGGGTGTCCCTGGCCCAGCCCCTGTTCGAGACCTACCCCCCTGAGGTGGCCGAGGCCGAGGCCGGGGCGCTGGCGCGGTTTCTCGCGGAGCGCTACGGGCCGCAGGGCGTGCGGGCGATGTGGGCGCTCCTGGACGCAGGGGCAAGCCCGTTCCGCGCCGCCGAAGGGGCGCTCGGGGTCACCTTGCCCGACCTGGAGAGGGAGCTCAGGGCCTGGCTCAGACAACCCTGAACGGGTCGAACGCGTCCCGCAGGGCATCGCCGAGGAAGTTAAACGCGAGCACGGTGATCGTGATGAACAGCCCAGGGATGAGGAGCCACGGGAAGTTCTGGATGGTGGCGGCGTTGTTGGCCTTCGAGAGGAGGAGCCCCCAGCTTACCATCGGCTCGTTGATGCCGATGCCGAGGAAGCTCAACCCGCTCTCCCCGAGGATCGCCCCGGGGATGGTCAACGTCGCGGCGACGATGAGGTACGAGGTCAGGTTGGGCAGGATATGGCGCACGATGATCCGGAGGTCGTTGGCCCCGATGGCCCGGGCGGCCTCGGTGAAGTCCATGGAGCGGATGGACAGCACCACGCCCCGCACCACGCGGGCCCGGGCCGCCCAGCCGATGAAGGACATGATCGCCACGATCCCGAAGAACCGCATCGTCGGGGACCACCCCTTGGGCAGGGCCAGCCCCAGCGCCAGCCACAGCGGGAGGGTGGGGATGGACATGACCACCTCGAACGCCCGCTGGAGGAGCATGTCCAGCCCCCCCCCGTAAAAGCCGGAGATCCCCCCAAGGAGGAGGGAGATCGGGAACGAGATGGCCACCACAAACGGCCCCACGATCAGGGACACCCGACTTCCCATGGTCACCCGAGAGAAGAGGTCCCGGCCCATCTCATCCGTTCCAAACAGGAAGATCTTGCCCGGCTCCTCCACCCCAAACAGGTGCACGTCCGTGGGGAAGATGCCGAACAGCTTGTATGGGTGTCCGCGCACGAAGAACCGGACTGGATGCTTCACGCTTCGGTCCTCGCCGTACTCCCACTTCCAGCTTTCGGTGTCGAGGCGTCGGGTGACCTGGTACACGAACGGTCGGGTGAGGCGGCCGTTCTCGTCGAAGATGTGGATCTTGGTGGGGGGAGCGTAGGTGAAGGACCGGTACTGCTCGGTGTGGGAATAGGGGGCGATGAACTCGGCGAAGATCAAGATCAGGAAGAGGAGGGCCACGACCGCGGCCCCGACCCGTCCCACCTTGTGCCGCCGGAACCGGTGCCACGCGAGCTTCCACAGGCTGACGCCCGTTTCTTCCTCGGTTTGCTCCGTTCTCTCGACTTCAGTCATAGCGGATCCGCGGGTCCACCCACGCGAGCAGGATGTCCCCCAGCAGGTTCCCCACCTGGAGGAGGAACGCGAAGAACAGGAGCCCGGACATGATCACGTACTCGTCCTGGCGCTGGAGGGCGTTCCAGAACGCGCGTTCCACCGTAGGAAGGCCCAGGATGATGGCGGTGAAGAACGCCCCGGCGAACAGATCCGGCAGGGACATGCCGAGCATGGTGATGAGGGGGTTGATGGCGTTGCGCACCGCGTGCTTCCAGATCACCACCCGTTCCTGAAGGCCCTTGGCTCGGGCGGTGAGGACGTACTGCTGGGACAGCGTGTCCAAAAGCTGCCCCCGCATGTACCGGATGAGGCTGGCCATGCCCGCCGTCCCCACCACCACCAGCACCGGCCACAGGTGCCACACGAAGTTGACGAACTTCGCCCAGCTCCACGGGGCATTGACGTACTGCACGTCGAACAGTCCACCCACCCCAAGCCCCTTGGCCCCCACGTTCAGCACCGACACCAGGAACCAGATCAGCACCAGGGCGAAGAAAAAGTTAGGGATGGACAAGCCCAGGAACCCGAAGAACGTCAGCGTGTAGTCCCCGATGGAGTACTGGCGTACCGCGGAGTAGATGCCGATGGGGATGGCCAGGATCCAGGTGAAGACGAGGGTCCCGAACGAGGTGAGGAGGGTCCAGCCGATGCGCCCCTTGAACAAGGCGTCGAACGCCGGCTGTTGCGTCTCCATGGAGTAGCCGAAGTCCCCCCGGGTAATGATGCCGGTGATCCATTTCCAGTAACGGACGTAGGACGGCTTGTCCAGACCATAGCGGGCCTCGAGGCGCGCGATCTCTTCTTTGCTGAACCGGGGGTTGAGTTTGAACACGGTGGTGAAGTTGCCGGGCATGAGCTGGATGATGAAAAAGCTGATCAGGGACACGATAACCAGCACCGGTACCATGTACAGGAGGCGCCGGACGATGTAGCCGACCATGGTGAAGCGAAGTATAGAGATAGAGAGGGGCGACCGCAAGATCGCCCCTCCGCTTCTTCCGGGAAATGGGATCAGCGCACGACCCGGTTGCCCACCATCTTCGGGTTCGTCTTCCACAGGTACTCGGCGAACCCGAGCGCCCCCGCCAGCGGGCTGAACTCCGCCGTGTTCTGGAGGTTCCGGTAGAGGGCATAGCGGAACACCATGTTCACCGTGAAGATGAGGTCGAGGTTCTCGGCGAACAGCCTCTGGTACTCCGCGTAGTAGCCGTAGGCCTCGTCGAAGTCGTACGTCTTCACGCCGAGGGCAAACAGCTCGTCGATGCGCTTGGCAATCGGGGTCGGGTCCTCGCAGTCCGAGTACTTCCAGAAGTGGAGCCCACCGCAGGACGTGTACACGTTGGCCCCGCCGTGGGGCTCAGAGCTGCCGGTGAGCCCGAGGAGCACCGCCTCGTACTGGCCGCCGAGGAGTTTGGTCACCAGGGCGTTGAACGAGATCGGGTTGAAGTTGACCTTGACCCCGACCTTGCGGGCATCGGCCGCGAAGATCTGGCATATCTGCTCGCGGATCGTGTTCCCGGCGTTGGTCTGGAGCTCGAACTCGAACGTGGTCCCGTCGGGCAGATCCCGCCACCCATCACCGTTCCGGTCCACGAGGCCGATCTTGTCCAGGAGCGCGGCGGCCGTGGCCAGGTCGTACTCGTACTTCGGCACGTCCTCCGTGTAGAACGGGGACAGCATGGTCACCGGGCTCCACTGGGGCACGCCCAGGCCCAGGTACACGTTGTCGATGATGGACTTCTTATCCACCAAGTGGGCCATGGCCTTGCGGAAGTCGAGCATGCTGAAGTAGGTCTTGAGGGTCTCGTTGGGGCAGTCCTGGTTGAACACGATCCAGGTGGTGCCGGTGAGCGGTTTGGTCGGATCGATGCGGACCTCGAACCCCTTCTGGGTCTTCTCCGCGATCAGGGTCGCCAGGTCCTCCGGCCGCGGCGCGTACACGTCGAGCTCGCCGTTCCGGAACTTGAGCATGATCGTGTCCAGCGAGAAGGAGATCACGTACTTGATGCCGTCGAGGTAGGGGAGCCGATTCCCCTTGGGATCCACCTTCCAGTAGTTGGGGTTGCGCACGATGACCACAAGCTGATCCGGGATGAACTCCTGGAGCATGAACGGCCCCATGCCCACGATGTCCTCGGGCTTGGCGTCCACGCCCCACACCCGGTTCAGCGCCTCAGGGTCGGCGTCGGGGTTGTACACCCGCGACAGGTCCTGGAGCTTGTGGGCCGGATAGATGGCCCCGCCGATCTCGCGCAGGAACGGCCGGAACGGCTCGGGGACGGTGAACACGACCGTATAGTCGTCCACCTTCTCCACCGTCATCCCCTCGGGGAGGACGTCGCGGTAGTCGGTGCGCACGTCGTCGTTGTAGATGACGCCCTTGAACGTGAAGATCACGTCGTCGGCGGTGAACGGCGCCCCGTCGGACCACTTCAACCCCTGACGCAGGTGGAACGTGATGGCGAGGCCGTCCCCGGAGATGTCCCAGGACTTGGCGAGCCCCGGCTCCACCTTATCGGTGATCGGGTTGACCTCGGTGAGGCCCGCGTGGAACATGCCACAGATGTCCGTGGACGAGGTCTCCTGGGCGATGTGGTAGTTGAACGTCTTCGGGTTGTCCAAGGACCCGACCACGAGATACCCCCCGTACTGCCCTGAGGCGAGGTTCGCCCAATCCCCCTGGCCGAAGGGCACCACCTTGTACTCCTGGGCGATGGCTGTCCCCGCCATCACCGCTGCCAACAAGCCAATCCACAGGATCTTTTTCATCCCATCCACCTCCTACTGGCTGGTCTCGTTCACAGGTCCGCCGCCCACTTGGCGCCCAGGGTCCAGGCGTAGGCCCACTTGTACTCCGCGCTCGGCTTCGGGTCGAAGAAGAACGACGTGACCTTCTTGTGCAGGTCGGTCGCGGAGTCGGACACGAGGAAGTCCAACAGGGCGCAGGCCGCCGCGTAGCGGAGGTACTCGTTCTCGCCCTCGAGGGCCTGCTTCTCCAGGTCGGCCCGGGACAGGGCGGTCGTCGGCGGGAACAGGTAGTGGCCGGCGAGGAACTCCGCCGCCGCCTTGCGGTACCCGGCCGAGGCCGTGTCGTCCTTACAGATGGCCTCGAGCTTGGCCCGGTCAAAGTTGGCGCGCTTCTTCTGGAAGTAGGCCTTGGCCGCGGCGTACTGGAGTTCCTCGGAGGCGCCCTTCGTGTACAAGAACTCGAGAGAGATCTCGTTGTTGGCGATGAGGAAGTTGAGGAGCGCGGGCACTGCCGCCCCCCGCACCAGAGGGGAGGCGTTCTCCGTGATCTCGTTCAGCAGGAAGACCTTGGTCTTCCCGGCACCGATCCAAAGCTTGCCCAGCGCCAGCCCGGCGGCCATGCGGATGGCCTCCGACTCCCCCTTCTCGATCAGGACGAGGAGCTCGGCCTCCGTCTTCGTGGCCTCATAGTAGCCGACCAGGGCGTAACCGGCGGCCATGCGGATCTCGGGCACGACGTCCTTGGCCGCGATCCGCTCGAGATCGGCGCCGCTGTACCCGGCCAGCACGGGAACCGTGACCAACAATGCCAGCAAACACCCCACTGCTTTCGTCATCAACCCCCTCCTTACCTGAACCACCCATGGGTTACCCCGACGCAACCAAGCCGTACGTTTCGTCTGTCCCTCACCTCCTTCTCAAGATTGAAGTTTCAAAGTCTATTCTAGTGATTCGCCCTCCCCATGTCAACTTGGGTTGGCAGGCCGGGGGTCGGGGTGTAGTATCACCGGGCACGGAGCGTAGCGCAGCCTGGCAGCGCGCTGGCATGGGGGGCCAGAGGTCACCGGTTCAAATCCGGTCGCTCCGACCAGACAAAGGCCGTTCCCAGTCCAAATTTCCGGCTAACCAGCGCCCAGGAGCCGTAGCTGTTCGGGGTACCCGACCCAGATCCGCGGTCCGGCCTGGAAATCTGGCCACTCCAGTTGCCCGGTGACGGCTATCCTGTGGCCGATGAGCTTGGGCGGAGACGGGATGGATAAGGAGGCCTCCTGGGCCACCACGGCGTGAAACCCATACCGGCTATCCGCGGCCCATACGGTCCAGCCATCCTCGCTCTCCTCGACCCGCCCCACGGTGAACCCCACCGTCACCGCCTGCAAGATGCACTCAACGATCCTCCCCTCAACCTCGGATAGGTCCATCGGGTCAGGGAATGCGCTCCACAGCCCGCGCTTCTCCACCTGGGCCAGGGTCTGGGCGCGCCGGAGCCGCTCGTAGTGTCGATCTTCCTTGGGCCAGAACACGAGAAGCCGGGCCAGTCCCCGGCGCAGGAGTTCCTCGTTGACCAGGACCCACTGCCCGTCTTTTTCCACCCACAAGTACGCCAGCAGCCGCCCGTAGGCGTCGTAGCGCTCGGGTCCGAACTCGAGGTACACGTCCCGCCGCCACACGAGATCGCGGTTGACCTGTTTGGCCGGATAGTAGAAGGGCTGCCCTTCCTCAGGGGTATCGATCCCCAGGTACCGCACGTAGACACGAGGTGCCGACAGCACAACCGTGTCTCCGTCCACCACGTAGCTCACCCGGACCACCGGCGCGCCGGGCGGAGGCTGGGCCCCCACCCCGACCGCCAGTCCCAGGGCCACTGCCGCCCAGGCCAGGATAGTAAGTGAAGGGTGACGAGTGAGGAGTGGAAAACAATGAGAGAACCGGTCACGCATCACCGCTCACCCCTCACCGCTCGTAGTGCACCCGCCGTTGGGTCACCAAGAGCTGGAACAGCGTGAGCACGAAGATGATGCCGAACAGCACCACCGACGCCGCGGAGGCCGGCCCAAACCCGGATGCCCCCCGCGGGCCGCTCTGGAACATGCGGGTCACGATGTAGTACACGATGGTTTCCGCCGACCGCAAGGGGCCAGAGGTCCCGCTGAACAGGAACACAACCTCTTCGTAGATCTTGAACGATCCGATAAGGGCCATGATGAACACGAAGAAGATCTGGGGGGTGAGGAGGGGAAGGGTAACGTGACGCCACACGCGCCACCCCGAGGCTCCATCCACCTTGGCGGCGTCGTAGTACATCCGGTCGATCCCCTGCATCCCCGCAAGAAGGATCACGGCCTGGTACCCTACGAACCGCCACACGTTCATGATCACGAGCGCCCACAGGGTGTAGCGCGGGTTGTTCAACCAGTTGATGGGGGTGAGCCCGACATACCCCAGGAAGTAGTTGAGGAGGCCCTTCCGCCAATCAAAGATCCAGTTCCAAACCAAACCAATGGCCGCAACCGGCGTCACATAGGGCAGGAAATAGCTCAACCGGTAGAACGCCCGCAACCGAAGCCCCTGGTTGAGGAAGCTCGCCAAGGCCAGGGCCAGAACCAGGGTGATGGGCACGGATAGCCCCACGTAAAGGCTCGTCTGGTAGATGGCCTTGAGGAAGTACCGGTCGCCGAACAGGATCCGGTAGTTCGCAAGCCCTGCGTACACCTTGTAGAACGGGATGACGGTGTCCCCGACCCGCTTCACCGTGTACACGTCGTGGAGGGAAAGGTAGAACGCATTGAAGAACGGGTAAAACGTGAAAACCCCGAGTACCACGAGGGCGGGAAGGAGGTAGAGATAGGCCTCCGCCGTTTCCCGCCAAAAGGCCTTGCGCCACCAGTCTTCCGGAACCCTCACCCTGGCCGTGGCAACCCCCTTGGGCTCGATCCCATGGGGGGAGGGGTATGCCCTCCCCCCACATCCTTCCCATCACTCCGCGATCAGGGCTTCGATCTCGGCCGCGAGCTGGTCCATGGCTGCCTTGGGCGAAAGCTGGCCGGTGAGGAGGAGCTCGTAGTAGCTGATCAACGTGGTGCGGATCCCAGCGTAGGCGGGATGGAGGAGCTGGGAGAACCCATGGGCGAACTGGGAGGTCATCACCGCCCGCTCGGGATGGTCCCGGCAGAACGCCTGCCACTCCGGAGAGGCGATGCCGCTCTGGGTTACTGGCAAGTACCCCGTGCTCTGAGCCCAGAACGCCGTGTTCTCCGGGCGGAGAAGGAACTCGATGTACTTCGCCGCCGCTGCGATCTGCTCCGGGGTCTGGTTGAGGGCGAACACCCCGAGGTTGGTCCCCTGGATCATCGAGGCGCAAGTTTTATGGCAAGGGACGGGGGCCACGGCCAGGGGGACCCCAGCGGTGTTGGCCGCGCTGAGGTTATAGGGATAACCGGCCGAGGTGTCGAGGAACATGGCGATGGAAATCCCCTTGGCGATGGCATCCGAGGTGTACCCCCCCTGGACGAGGGCGTACTTGGCGAGCTCGGCGACGAACTCCGCGGCCTCTAGACCCTTGGCGTCGTTGATCGTCACCTCCTGCCAGTCCGGAGAGAGGATCGACCCCTCGGTCTGAGCGAGGAAGCCCAGGAAGATCTCAGGGTTCGGGGGGCGGAACGCCGTGCCGTACCGGTCGAAAACCCCGTCCCGGTTCTCATCCACCGCGTTGGCGATGACGAGCTCCCGGAACTCCTCCCACGTGGTGGGCGGGGTGGGCACAAGGTCCGGCCGGTAGTACAGGACGACGATGGACTTGTTGAACGGCACGGTCATGAGCTTCCCGGTCTGGGGGAACGTGTTCCCCTCCCGCAGGGCGGGGACGAGGTCGGCCAGGAGCGCCTCGCTCAGGTAATCCTCGAGTGGGACAAGGGCGTCGAGGAACTGGGTGGTCCAGTTCTCGTACTGCTGAGCCACCGTAGGGGGCTGGCCGGCAGCCACCGCCGAATAAAGCTTCTGCTCCAGCGCCCCGTAGCCGCCCTGGTAGATGAGCTCGACCACGATCCCCGGGTTCTCCGCCATGAACTTCTGGGTGAGCGCCTCGAGCGCAGGGGCGTGCGCCTTCCCCATCGCGTGCCAGAACGTGATCTTGACCTCTCCACCCCACGCCACAAGCCCCGCTACCATCATCAACACGATCAACGCGTAACCCTTCCGCATTGCATCCCTCCTTCCTGAGGATTGAATAAGCCAAGCTTGCGTTCCAATCTCACCTCCCCTCACTTCAGCCCAGTGCGGGCAATGCCTTGAACGAACTGGCGCTGGGTCAGGAAGAACAGGATCAGAATGGGCACGATGGCCATCGTCGAAGCGGCCATGAGCAGATGGTAGTCTGTCCCCACATCCTGCTGGAAGTACCGCAGCCCCACGGGCACGGTTCGCAGCTCCACCTTGTTCGTCATGATGAGCACCCACAAGAACGCGTTCCACGAGCCCACGAACTTGAACAGGGCCACGGTGGCGATCCCCGGCCGGGAGAGCGGCACCACGATCCGCCAGAGATAGCGGAGCCGGGAACAGCCATCGATGCGCGCCGAATCCCACAGCTCGTCGGGTATGGTGCGGAAGAACTGGCGCAACAGGAAGATCCCGAACACGGACACGATCCAGGGGATGATGAGGGCCCAGTACGTGTCGTACCAGCCCAGGCGGCTGATCGTGACGTAGTTGGGCACCAGCAGCATTTGGCCGGGGATCATCATCGTACCCAGGAGGATCGTGAACACCACGTTCTTCCCGAGGAAGTTCATCTTCGCAAACGCGTAGGCCGCGAGGATGGTGGTGATGACCTCGCCCACGGTGGTGGTAATCGCGATGAAAAAGGAGTTGAAGAAATAGCGGCCAAAGGGAGCTGCATTCCACGCCTCAAGGTAGTTCTCCCACCGCCACTGGGTTGGGATCCACACCGGGGGGATGCGGAGGGCCTCCACGAGGTCCTTGAACGAGGTGGAGACCATCCAGAGAAACGGCAGGATCATGATCGCTGCCCCAGCCGTAAGCAGGGCATACGAAGAAAGCTGCCATCCCGCCCGGCGCGCCCGATACACGGAAAGGCCTCCCGCGTTGCGATCGCCGAGCTTCCTGACCATGGGCGCCCATCTCTACGTTACCCGGAGCCCCCTCCCCCTGCAAGGGCGTTGGTCGGGTGGGGCCGCGACCGCTACCATTCCCCCATGCCAGGCAGGTTGGAAGTGATCACGGGGTGTATGTTCTCGGGGAAGACGGAAGAGCTCCTCCGGCGGGTGGAACGGGCCCGGATCGCCCGGAAGCGGGTGCTCGTCCTCAAGCCGGAGTTGGACACCCGCTACGCGGCGGAGGAGGTGGGCACCCACTACGGCCGGTCGCTTCCCTGTCACCGGCTCCCGACAGCCGTTTGCCCCAGGCGGTTTCAGGAACTGGTCACCGATCAGGACTTTGGGATCACGGACGTGTTTGCGTTCGACGAGGCCCATTTCTTCGGTCCCGAGTTCCCCGCGCTGTGCGAGTTCCTGGTGGCACGGGGAAAGCGGGTGATCGTGGCGGGGTTGGACCTGAACTTCCGCGGCGAGCCGTTCGGGCCCATGCCGGAGCTCCTGGCCCTGGCGGACGAGGTGGTGAAGCTCACCGCGGTGTGCGCGGCCTGCGGCGCCCCGGCCACCCGCTCCCAACGGCTGGTCGAAGGCCTCCCGGCCGCCGATGGCCCGGAGATCCTCATCGGAGGCCTGGAGTCCTATGAGCCGCGGTGTCGGGACCACTTCGTACCTCCGCGCCGCTAGCGCAGTGGAACGGGACGTCCCGGCGCTGGAGCTCCGGGGCATAGCGTTCGCCTATCCCCTCCTCGCGGGGCTGCTTCCGGTCCTCGCCGGGGTTTCCCTTGCCGTGCCCCCGGGCGGCTGGGCCACCCTCATCGGCCCGTCCGGGTGCGGGAAGACCACGCTCCTCAAGGTGGCGGCCGGGCTCCTGCGGCCGGCCGAGGGGGAGGTGCTCCTCGCCGGCCAGCCGGTGGATCCATTGGGCAAGGTGACGTACATGCCGCAGGCCGACACGTTGCTTCCGTGGCGCGATGCCCTGGGGAACGCGATCCTGGCCGCGGAGGTGGACGGGAGGTCCCGGGCCGCGGCGCGCGCCGAGGCCCGGGACCTGTTCCACCGGTTCGGCCTGGCCGGGTTCGAGGAGGCCTACCCGCACGAGCTCTCCGGTGGGATGCGCCAACGGCTCGCCCTGATCCGCACCTTCATGAGCCACCGCGACGTGCTCCTCCTCGACGAGCCGTTGGGGGCCCTGGACGCCCTGACCCGGGCCGCGCTGCAGGAATGGCTGGCCGAGGTGTGGGAGACACTGGGGAAGACGGTGCTGTTCGTGACCCACGACGTGGAGGAGGCGGTCCTCCTCTCCGACCGGATCTACGTGCTTTCGCCGCGGCCGGCGCGGGTGGTGGCGGTGCTCCCCGTGGACCTTCCCCGCCCCCGCGACCGCACCTCAGGAGAGTTGGCCGGGGTCAAGGCCCAGGTTTTGACGCACTTGGAGAGCGATGGGTAAGCGGATTTCGGAACTTGCTGGAAGCGCGGTGCTCCTGGCCCTCGTGCTCGTCCTGTGGGAGGTCGGGGTACGGGTGGCCGGTGTTCCCCCGTACATCCTGCCCCCGCCGACCCGGATCCTCATCACGTTCTTCGCCGACCTCCCGCTCCTCCTCTCCCACGCGGCGGCGACCATGGCCGAGGTCGGGCTCGGGCTGGCTCTCGGGGTGGTGGCCGGAGTGGGGGTGGCCCTGGCCGGCTTCTACCTGCCGCCGGTGGGGCGGGCCTTGTACCCGTTCATCGTGGCGTCCCAGGTGGTCCCGGTGTTCGCCATCGCCCCCTTGCTCGTCCTGTGGTTTGGGTACGGGATCTGGCCCAAGGTCATCGTGGCCGCGCTGATCGCGTTCTTTCCCATTGCCGTCAACGTGATGGACGGGCTCCGCGCGGTGGGCGGGGACCTGGTGGACCTCCTGCGGTCCCTCGGAGCACGGGAGCGCCAGGTGTTCCTCCTCGTGCGGCTGCCGGCGAGCCTTCCGTTCCTCCTGTCCGGGCTCAAGGTCGGGGCCACGCTCGCCCTTGCCGGGGCGATCATCGGGGAGTGGATCGGAGGCCGGCGCGGCCTGGGGTATCTCATGATCCAGGCCAACGCCCTCCTGCGGGTGGACCGGGTGTTCGCGGCGATCCTCGCCCTGACGTCGCTGGGAGTGGGCCTGTTCTCGGGGGTGGCCCTGGCCGAGCGGTGGCTCCTCAGGTGGCGGGCCCGGGCCGGCGCGGCGTACACTCGGCCTCGGCGATGACGATGCGGGGGGTTGTGGGCACGTTGGCCGTGGCGTGGTTCGCCGTCGCCGCGGGCGGAGCCCCGGTGCGGGTGATGCTCGACTTCTACCCGAACCCGAACCATGTCCCCCTGTACACGGCCCAAGCGCTGGGGTTGTTCGCCGCGGCCGGGGTGGAGGTGGACCTGGTGCCCCCCGCCGATCCAAGCGATCCGGCCAAGCTCGCCGCGGCGCGGGCGGTGGACCTCGCCCTCACCCCGCAGATCAACTTCCTCATCGCCAAGGGGGCCGGGCTCCCGCTCGTCGCCGTCGGGGCCCTGATCGACGGGGCCCTGGGAGGGCTCCTCAGCCTGAGGGAATACGGCGTGGAGGCGCTCTCCGACCTGCGCGGCCGTCGGATCGGGTACGCGCTCGAGCCCCTGGAGCCGGTGCTGTGGCGGACGATGCTCGGCGCCGTCGGGGTAAGCCCTGGTGAGTACGAGCTCGTGTATGTGGGCATGAACACACTGCTCGCCCTCCTTTCCCACCGTGTGGACGCCATCGGCGCGTTCCGCAACTACGAGCTCCTCGCGGTGGAGCTTCTCGGCCGCGCCCCCGTGTTCTTCCCTCAGGAGGAGTACGGGGTTCCCGACACGTACGAGCTCGTGGTGGTGGCCCACCCCGCCCTCCTCCAGGAGCGGCCGGGGGCGGTGCGGGCGTTCCTCGCCGCTTTGGCAGAAGGGATCTCGTTTGCCCGCGAACACCCGGACGAGGCGTTCGCCGCGTTTGTGGCCGCGTTCCCCGACCTCGAGGGGGAACTCACCCGCCGCTCGTTCGCCACCACCCTTCCCCTCTATGCCACCGGCGCCAGCCACAGCGACCCCCCACGATGGGCGGCAATGCAGGATTACCTGATCGCGAACGGTCTGATCCTGCGGGCATTCCCCCTCGAGGAGCTGTACACCGGAGAACTCCTGCCCTAGCCCGGGGCGAGGAGGGCGCGCAGGATCTCGGTGAGCTTCTTGGCGTCGGCCCGCCCGCCCGCCTTGCGCATCGCCTGCCCGACCAGGAACCCCAGGGCTTGAGCCTTCCCGGCGCGGAAGTCGGCCACGGCCTGGGGATGGGCGGCGAGGACCTCCTCCGCCAGCCGGCGCAGGTCCTGCTCGCCCTTCATCTGGGAAAGATCGCGGCCGGAGAGCACCTCAGCAATCGGTTTCCCGGAGGTCGCCGCCTCCTCCAGGACCGCCTTGGCGCTGGCCCGGGAGATCTCCCCCGTCTGGACCCGGCCGATGAGCAGGGCGAGGTCACGGGCAGGGACCGGCGGTTCCTCTCCGGTCCAGAACTGGCGGAGCTCCGAGAGGACCCACCCTGCCGCGTCATGCGGGTCGGGCACGGACTTGGCCACCTCGTCGTAGTAGTCGGCGAGGGCCGGCTCGACGAGGAGGACCTCCGCATCCCGCGCGGGGAGCCCGTACGCCCGCGCCCATCGTTCGGCCCGGGCCCGGGGGAGCTCGGGCATCCCCGCCCGCACCGCCTCCAGCCACTCCGGGCCGATCGCGAGGGGGACGAGGTCGGGGTCGGGGAAGTACCGGTAGTCGTGGGCCTCCTCCTTCGTCCGTTGGAGGACCAGCTTTTCTTCCTGGTCATCCCAGCCGAACGTCACCTGGTGGATCTCCTCCCCGCGGGCGAGGAGGTCCCGGTGGAGGGCCGCGGCGGCGGCGAGGGCCCGCTCCACGGCCCGGAAAGAGTTCAGGTTCTTGATCTCGCTGCGGGTGCCCGTCCGCCCGTTCTCGGTCAGGGACAGGTTGGTGTCGCAGCGGAGGGCCCCCTTCTCCATGTCCGCGGTGGACGCCCCGAGGTGGCGGAGGAGGGTCCGCAGCTCCATGAGGAACGCCCGCGCCTCCTTCGGGGACCGGAAGTCGGGTTCGGTCACGATCTCCACCAGGGGCACCCCGCACCGGTTGAGGTCCACCAGTGCCCCGTCCGGGATGTGGATGAGCTTGCCCGCGTCCTCCTCCAGGTGCACCTGGCGCAGCCGCACGGTGTGGAGCTCCCCATCCACGGCAAACGTGAACCGCCCGCCCAACGCCAGGGGGTGCGCGTGGTGGGTGATCTGGTAGCCCTTGGGGAGGTCGGGATAGAAGTAGTTCTTGCGCTCGAACAGGGACTGGGGCTGGACCTCGGCGTCCAGGGCGAGGGCAATCCGCAACGCGAGCTCCACCGCGCGGCGGTTCAGCACCGGAAGCGCCCCGGGCAGCCCCAGGCACACCGGACAGGTCAGGGTGTTGGGCGGGGCCGCGAAGTAGTCGGCCCGGCACGCGCAGAAGAGCTTCGTGCGGGTGGTGAGCTGGACATGGATCTCAAGGCCGATGACCGTTTCCACGGGCGGTGGGGAGTATACCGGACCGGCCGGGGCCGGCCAACGGGCCCGACCGGCGATGGGAAGGGTTGCGCCTCTTGCGGAAACGGGGTCCCAGGGGTAGCCTCCTCCGTATGGCTGTGCTGACGGTGGAAGATCTGCACGTGTCCGTGGCCGACCAGCCCATCCTGCACGGCGTGGACCTCGAGCTTTCGGCGGGCAAGGTCCACGCCCTGATGGGGCCCAACGGGTCGGGGAAGTCCACCCTGGCCATGGCGCTGGCCGGCCATCCCTCCTACCGGGTGACCCGCGGGCGGGCCCTCCTCGACGGGGAGGATCTCCTCGCCTTGCCTCCCCACGAGCGGGCGCGGAAGGGGCTCCTCCTCGCGTTCCAGTACCCGCCGGAGGTGGATGGGGTCAAGCTCCGGGAGTTCCTGCGCCTGGCGTGCGGGGAGCGGTGCATCGGGTTCTGCGAGTTCCAGAAGGCGTACCCGCAAGCATTGGCCCGCCTGCGCATGGACGGGTTCGACAATCGGGAGCTGAACGTGGGCTTTTCCGGCGGGGAGAAGAAGCGGGCCGAGCTCTTGCAGGTGTATCTCCTGCGGCCCAAGGTGGCCCTCCTCGACGAGCCGGACTCCGGGGTGGACGTGGACGCCCTGCGCCTCATCGCCGACGCGATCCGGGAGCTCGCCGCGGGCGGCACAGCGGTGCTGATCGTCACCCACTACCCGCGCGTCCTCAACCACGTGCCGCCAGCGGAGGTGTTCGTGCTCGACCAGGGGCGGATCGTTCGCCGCGGGGGAGCGGAGCTCGCAGAACGCATCGGGGAAGAAGGATTCGAGGTGGTGCGAAGGTGAGCGAGAAGGCCGTGGCCAAGGGCCTTACCCGGGAGTTCGTGCAGCACCTGTCCGGGGAGAAGGGGGAGCCCCGGTGGATGCGGGAACACCGCCTGCGGTGCCTCGCGGCCTTTCGGAAGCTTCCCATGCCCCGGTTCGGCCCACGCCTCGCGGAGCTGAACCTCGCGGAGCTTGAGTACTACGCCCGCCCGGTGGCGCCGGTGGAGCGGTGGGAGGACCTGCCAGAGGAGATCCGGCGCACGTTCCAGGCGTTGGGCCTGCCAGAGGCGGAGCAGCGGGCGCTCGCGGGCCTCGGGGCCCAGGTGGACTCGGAGGTGGTGTACCGCTCCATCCTGGAGGAGGTGCGCGCCCAGGGGGTCGTGTTCACGAGCATGGACAAGGCGGTGCGGGAACATCCATGGGTGCAGGACTACTTTATGAAGGCGATCCCTCCGGAGGACAACAAGTTCGCTGCCCTGCACGGGGCGGTGTGGAGCGGGGGCACGTTCATCTGGGTCCCGCGCGGGGTGGAGGTGGCCATTCCCCTCCAGGCCTACTACCGGATGCAGACGGAAGCGGCGGGCCAGTTCGAGCACACCCTGATCGTGGCCGAGCCCGGTTCCTCCGTGCATTACGTGGAGGGCTGCTCCGCCCCCCGCTACTCCCGGATGGCCCTCCACTCGGGGATGGTGGAGATCTTCGCGAAAGAGGGCTCCCGGGTCCGGTTCACCACCATCCAGAACTGGTCAAAGAACGTGTACAACCTGAACAACAAGCGGGCCCTCGCCTTCGCTGGGGCGGCGGTGGACTGGGTGTCAGGGTCCTTGGGGAGCAAAGTGACCATGCTCTACCCCACCACGGTGCTCCTTGGGGAGGGGGCGCGCACGGAGAACCTGTCGTTCGCGTTCGCCCAGGAAGGGCAGTGGCTGGACGGTGGGGCGCGGGCCCTGCACCGGGCCCCGGGGACGACCTCCCGCCTCGTGTCCCGGTCGGTGGTCCAGGGAAACGCCAAGGCCGTGTTCCGGGGTACGGTGTACGTGGCCCCCGATGCCCGGGGGGCCAAGGCCCACGTGGAGTGCTCGACCCTCCTCCTTACCCCGGATGCGCGCACGGAGACCATCCCTACCCTGAACGCGGAGAACGACGACGTGGAGCTGGGCCACGAGGCCACCGTGGGCCGCGTGTCCCAGGAAGCCCTGTTCTACCTCATGTCGCGGGGGCTTTCCGAGGCAGAGGCGATGACCCTGATCGTGAACGGGTTCGTGTCCCCGATCCTCAAGGAGATCCCCGTCGAGTACACGGTGGAGCTGCGGCGGATCCTGGAGATGAGCTTGGCTGGGGGGACCGGATGATGGACGCAACAGTCCGCGCCGACTTCCCCATCCTCCGCAGGACGGTGGGCGACCGCCCCCTGATCTACCTGGATTCCGCGGCCACCAGCCACAAGCCGGAGGCGGTGGTGGAGGCCGAAGCCCGCTTCTATCGGGAGGCGAACGCCAACGTGCGCCGCGGGGTGTATCGGCTTTCCGCCGAGGCCACCGATCTCTACGAGGAGGCGCGGGCCAAGGTGGCTGCGCTCATCGGGGCCATCCCCGAGGAGGTGATCTTCACCCGCGGCACCACCGAGGCCCTGAACCTGGCCGCGTACGCGGTGGGGGAGGCGCGGGTCGGGCCGGAGGACGAGGTCCTGGTCACGGAGATGGAACACCATGCCAACCTGATTCCCTGGCAGGAGATGGCCCGCCGCCGCGGCGCCCGGGTCCGTGCGGTGGCCGTCACCCCCGGCGGAGAGCTCGACTTGGACGACTTCCGGCAGAAGCTATCCCCGCGGACGAAGGCAGTGGCGGTGGCCCACGTGTCCAACGTACTGGGCACGGTGAACCCGATCCCGGAGATCGCGGCGGCAGCGCACGCGGTGGGGGCCGTGGTGGTGGTGGACGCGGCCCAGTCCGTGCCCCACATGCCCCTGAGGGTAGGGGAGCTTGGGGCTGACCTCCTCGCGTTCTCCGGACACAAGATGCTCGGTCCTACTGGGATCGGAGCCCTGTGGGGAAGGGCGAAGCTCCTCGCAGAGCTGCCCCCGTTCCTGACCGGCGGAGAGATGATCCGCGAGGTCTGGATCGACCGGGCGACGTGGGCCGATCCGCCGGCCAAGTTCGAGGCCGGCACCCCGCCCGTCGCCCAAGCCGTGGGCCTCGGGGCGGCAGTGGACTACCTTCAGGGGATCAGCATGGACGAGGTGCGCCGCCACGGCCGGGAGCTCACCGCCCTGGCCTTGGCGGGGCTGCTGGACCGGCCCTACGTGACCGTGTATGGCCCGCTCGACCCGGCGGCCCGGGGGGCGCTCGTCGCGTTCAGCGTCGGCGGGGTCCATCCCCACGATGTGGCCACCCTCCTCGACCAAGAGGGGATCGCCATCCGCGCCGGCCACCATTGCGCTCAGCCCCTCCATCGGCGGCTGGGGGTCCCGGCCACGTGCCGGGCCTCGTTCTACGTCTACAACACACCGGACGAGGTGGCGGCGTTCCTCGCCGCCGTGGATCGGGCCTGGGAGGCGCTCGCGTGAGCCCGTACGAAGAGGTGATCCTGGACCACTGGCGGCATCCCCGGAACAAGGGGCGCCTTGTCAACCCGGACATGGTCGGGGTGGAGGCCAACCCCCTATGCGGGGACGTGGTGCGGTTGGAGCTGCGCGTCCGGGATGGCAAGGTGGAGGACGTTCGGTTCGACGGCCAGGGGTGCGCGATCTCCCAGGCCGCCTCTTCGCTCCTCACGGAGATGATCCAGGGGCGGCCGGTGGCCACGGTTGCGGGGATGACGGACGACGAGCTCCTCGCGGCCCTGGGCGGGGTGATCAAGACCCGGCTCTCCTGTGCCGTTCTCCCCCTCCGCGCCCTGCGCAAGGCCCTTGCCCCGGCACTGAAGGAGGCAGGCCGATGAGAGCCCGGTGGCTGGTTCTCCTGATGCTGACCGGCGTCCTCTCCATCGGTCACGGGGAGGAGCCGGTGCTCCCCCAAGGACTGATCCCGGTTCCCGAGGAGCCAGGGATTGCGGTGACGCTGCGCACGGACAAGGACACGTACGCCCCTGGGGAGAGGCTGCGCGTGCACTTCACCCTGTCCCAGGATGCCTACGTGTACCTCTACGACGTGCGGCCCGGCGGGAAGGCGACGCTGCTCGTGCCCAACCGGTTCCTCCAGGATCCCCGGTTCCCAGGCGGGGAGCACGTGCTGCCCACGTCAGGATGGGTGCTGCGGGTGACCGAGCCGGAGGGGATGGAGTACCTCGAGCTCATCGCCACCGACCAGCCCTTGCCGTTCTACGAGGCCAAAGCGTTCGAGGAAGTCCCGTTCCTCGCGTTCACCGATCCGGCCGCGTTCGCCCAGCACCTCCGGGAGCTCGTGGTGGGGAGTTGGGGGGCGGCGTGGACCCGGTTTCGCGTGCACCGGCCCAAGGCCACGCTGAGGGTGGACACCGACCCGCCCGGGGCGGCGGTGTGGGCGAGCGGGAATTACCTGGGCACGTCCCCCCTGGCAGCCACGGTGGCCCCGGGAAGGGTGATCCTCCGCGTGGAGAAGGAGGGCTACCGAGCCCGCACCGTGGACCTCACCGTGGCCGACGGTGAGGAGGTAGAGCTGACGGTGGTCCTGGCCCAGGCCGCGTCCAAGCCGGAGGCGCCGCTGTGGCCCCCGTCGGACGCGGTCATGCGCCCCGGCCTCGGGGTCGCCGCGGGGCTGGACTCGCTCGCGGTGGAGGCGTGGGGTGATGGCCTCGGGTTCGGGATTTCCCTGCGGGCGCCACCTCCCCGTCCGGACCTGACCCTCCCCGGCCCCGGAGGCCTCATCCCCTGGGGGCCGGAGGTGGAGGCGTACCTCGCCGGCTGGTTCTCGCTCGGCCGCGGCGGGTTCCTCCTCCTGGCCGGCCTTTCCCTCCAGGAGATGGCGTGGATCCCGGAGTGGACGCCGCCGGGGGCCCTTCCCCTGGTGGACATCGAGCCGGAGACGGAGGTGGCCGTTCGGTTCACGTGGGGCGTGGGCGCTGGGCCGGCTGCGGAGGGATGGCGGGCGTACCTGGCCTGGCACTCCCGCCGCGGCCCCCTGCTTGGCTTCGTTCTCGCCTTTTAGGCCGGGACCTGCTCCCCGGTTTCTGAAGGACGTGATCGTCGGGTTCGCCGCGGCTTGGGCTGCTTTCTGGCCTTCTGACCCCCCGCCAGCTCCATCACCTCGGCAAGGGTGCTCTGAGTGAGCTCTTGGACGAACCGCACCTCCAGGTTCTTCCAAAACGGGAACGTAGGGCAACCCTGGTCCATGAGGTACCCCCCGCCCCGCACCCGCCCGTACACCAGCGCCGGCGTCTCCGACTCCAGGGCCTTGACCACTTGCCCCAACTTGATCGCCTGGGGATCGTGGCCCAGCACATACCCTCCGGTCCGGCCCTTCTGCGCGGCCACCACCCCCGCCCGCCGGAGGTCCATGAGGATCCGGCGGACGAACGCCTCGGCCACGTGGTAGTCCTCCGCAAGCTCCCGCGCCGAGCGGTAGCGGTTCGGAGTCGTCGCGAGGTCATACAGAATCCGCACTCCATAGCCCAGCCGATTGCTGATGATCATGATCAGCCCTCCATACGGTTGTCAAACTCACCGCTTATGGTAATACTTTATGCGAGTGCGCACTTATGTCAAGTCTGACGGTCGGCGTATGGAGGATTAAGCATTAGTGAAAAAGAAGTCAACCTTGTTTAGCTTCCATCACAGAATTAAATGTTTTCGCGTTCCTTGTACGGACCATTGACCCTAGATTTTAGCTTCCCTGTTTCCGGGATTCTAGGCGATCCAATCTTCGTGCTAGGGAGTGGAAAACTCACGCACCGCCGGAACAAAGATCACCAACACCCGGGTGTGAGGGGACGAGCTAGGGCGGCGTTCCCGATTTCCTTCACCTTCTCCATGCACCTCGGCGGGAGCCGTTCCCGGCTCTCGCGTCGGCAACCGGCCCCCATGGATTTGACAAGGCGAGGACGATTTCATGACAATCACCGCATCCGACTTGACGATAGGGGATGGAGAGGGAGATGCCAGAGAACGCGAACGGGAACGAAGAATTGGCCACCCTAGCCGCTGTCGGTCGGGTGTTGACCCGTGCTCTAGAGCCCGCGGAGCTCGTCGGGGAGGCCCTGGCGGAGCTCCTTCCCGCCCTCGGGCTTGACCTCGGCGCGGTGTACCTCCTCCAGGGGGAGGAGTTCGTCCTGGTCGCCCAGCGCGGGCTTTCCCCCGGGTTCGCCCGGGCCGCGGCGCGCCACCCCAAGGACCACCCCATCCTTGGCCAGGTGGTCCGCACCGGGACCCCCATCGCCACCGACGATTCCACCTCGCCCCACGCCATCAGAGAGGGGATCAAGCACGCCGTGTATTTCCCCCTCATCGCCAAGGGGTCGCCGCTTGGGGTGCTGGCGATGGGGCATCGGTCCGGGCGCAAGCTCGCCCCGAAGGAGCTTGTGCTCCTCGAGGCGGCTGCGGCCCAGCTCGGGCTGGCGCTGGGCCAGGCCGAGGCCCACCGCGAGGCGATGGAGCTCCTCGAACGGCACAAGCTCCTCGTGGAGAACGAGCTCGTGGGGATCTACGTGATCCAGGACGGGCGTCTCGCCTACGTAAACGCGGGGTTCTGCCGGATGTCCGGGTACGCCAAGGAGGAGCTCCTCGGTCGGGACCCTCTGGAACTCGTGCACCCCGAGGATCGGGAGCGGGTCCGCGAGAACCTGGCCCGGCGGTTGCGCGGTGACACGGCTCTGCCCTCGTACCGGTTCCGCGGGCTGCGCAAGGACGGAAGCACCGCTCACGTGGAGGTCTTCGCCCAGCGCATCGCGTACGGGGGCCAGCCGGCCGTTCAGGGCATCCTCCACGACATCACCTGGGAGGCGGAGGCGGAGCGGCTGCGCAAGAGCCTCCTCGAGGTGGCCGGGGAGATCTTGGCGGCGGGGGACGTGGGCCACATCCTGCGCCGGGTCGCCCAGGCGATCGTGGATCACTCTCCGTTCCAGCGGGCGGCGGTGTCGTTGTACGACCTCACCGCCGAGCCCCCGCTCGCTGGGCCGGTGGTCCAGGTGTACTCCGCCGGCCTGACCCCGGCCGAGGAGCGGGAGCTCCTCGCCCAAGGGGGGCTCTCCCCGCAGCACCGCCAGGCCGCATTCCACGAGCGGTTCCGGATCAGTTGTTCCTACTACATCCCCCACGATGAGGTGCCGTGGGAGCCCACCCTGGGCATCCCCGGCCGGGCCAGCCAGGACGGTTGGCACCCCGACGATTTCCTGCTCATCCCCTTGCGAGGGAAGCGCGGGATCATCGGCCACATCTCCGTGGACGACCCCACCACCCCCCGCGCCCCGACCCTGGGGATGCTGGAGCCGCTGGAGGTGTTCGCGGACCTCGCGGCGGTGGCGGTGGAGCGGGCGGCGGAGTTAGAGGAACTCCGTCGTCATAAGGAATGGCTGCGCGGGGCGTTCCGGATCGCCCAGGAACTCACACGCTACCCGACCTTGAACGAGCTGGTGCAGGGGGTTCTGGACATCCTGAAGCGGGAGCTCCGTTATGAGTACGGCGTGGTGCTCCTCGCGGACGGGGATGGCCTTCTGGTCGCCGCCGCGGACAGCTCCCTCCCCGGCCGCCGGTTCGACGTAGGCCACCGGTTCCCCCTGGATCAGGGGATCATCGGGTGGGTGGTCGAGCACCGGGAGCCGGCCCTGATCAACGACGTGGCCCACGACCCCCGCTACGTGATGGGCCACCCGGACGTCCGTTCGGAGCTGGCCGTCCCCATCCAGCTTGGCTCCGAGCTCATCGGGGTCCTGAACATCGAGAGCACGGTGAGGAATCGGTTCCGCATCGAGGATCAGGAGTTCCTGAGTACGGTGGCGTCCCTGCTGGCGGTGGCCATCGACGTCCTGCGTACGCGGGAGGAGCTCAAGCAGATCGCCATCCACGATCCGCTCACCGGCCTCTACAACCGCCGGTACCTCACCGAAGTCATCGAGCGAGAGCTGGAGCGATCCCGACGCTACGGCCATCCGCTGACCCTCCTCATGCTGGACCTTGACCACTTCCGCACCGTGAACAACCGGTTCGGCCACAAGAGGGGAGACGAGGTCCTGCGCGAGATTTCCGACCTCCTCGTGAAGAACGTGCGCTCGGCGGACATGGTGTTCCGCTATGGTGGGGATGAGTTCATGGTGCTCATGCCGGAGACCGGCAGCCGGGCGGAGGAGGTGGTGTCCCGGCTGCGGGAGGCCGTCCGGGAGTGGAGCCAATCAAGCGGCTTTGACTTCGAGATCGGGATCTCGGTGGGGATGAGCGTGTGGCGGCCCGAGGACGGCCGGCGGGTGGAGGACGTGCTGGAGGAGGCCGACCACCGGATGTACCTGGACAAGGGGTACCGCCTCGGCCATCCGGGATAGGGGGCCGGCGTCAGCCGGCCCCCGGTGCCCATCACAGCACGGCGTGCACCCCGGGTACCCGTGGGAACAGCCGCACCTCCCCCACGTGGGAGAGGCCCCCCAGGAACCGCACCAGCCGCTCGACGCCGATCCCAAAGCCCGCCGAGGGCGGAAGCCCCTCCTCGGCCAGGGCGAGGAGCGGCGCGTAGGCCGCCGGGTCCAGCCCTTGGGCCAGGATCCGCCGGCGGATCCGATCCGCCTCGTGCTCCCGTTCTCCACCGGACAGGGCCTCCCCGAACCCATCGGGGTAGAGGAGGTCCATGTCCAGAAGAATCCCCGGCCGGGCCGGGTCCTCCCGGTCGTAGAACTCCCGGGCCTCCCCCGGGAAGTCCACCACCCACACCGGCCCCTCGCTCTCCACGCTCATCCGTTCCTCGAAGTCGGAGCCGTAGCGGGCCGCCGCTTCCCGCCAAGTCACGCGGGGGAATGGGGGCCGGAGCGTGGGGAGCTCGCGGCCGAGGGCCGCCAGCGCCGGCCGGCACCGGTCGCGCACCTGGTCCACCACATGGACGAGGAGCCTTTCCCCGAGGGCGATCACCGCATCCCGATCGGCCCCGCGCTCCTCGAGGTCGAGCTGGACGAACTCGAACAGGTGCCGGCCGGTCCCCGCCCGCTCCGGCGGCTCCAGCCGCACGTTGGGCGAGAAGCAGAAGATCTTGTCCCAGGCCCGTATCGCGGCCTGTTTGTGGAAGATCATGCTCCGGGTCAGGTGCCACTCCTGGCCGTAGGCGGCCACCACCGCCCGCTCGGTGGCGTGGTGGAGGGGATCGGTCACCGGGGCCAGGATCACCGGCAGGAGCTCCAGAAACCCCTCCCGGGCCAAGAACGTCCGGGCTGCCGACAACACCTCGCTCGTGATCGTGAGAACCGCAACTTGCCGTACATCGTTCATGGCGCCCCCTTGGGCAAACGCCAGACGCCACGGCGTAGCCGTGGGATCAACCGTTCAGCCTGAGTCCGAACCGCGCTGGATTAAGGAATGGAGTTACGCCCCGGCCGGGGCGTTGGCGGGCCCCAAGGGGGAAAGGACCTTCCGTACCGCGGTGCTCATCGCGATCACCCCGGCCATGGCCGCGACTATACGGGGTCCCGACCCGCCTGTCAACCGAGGGCGGGGGATCGACGGCGGCTCAGGAACGCCTGGACCTCGGCCAGGGTGGGGAGGGCCGGGACAGCGCCCCGCCGGGTCACGGCGAGGGCGGCCACGGCGTTGGCGAACCCGATCGCCTCGTACGGCCCCCGGCCGGCGGCCAGCTTCACCGCCAGCGCCGCGTTGAACGCGTCCCCGGCCCCGGTGGCGTCCACCACTTCCACCGGGTAAGCGGGGAACCGGGTCGCCCCGCCCCGCTCCACGAGGAACGCCCCGTCCGCGTCGGCGGTGACCACCAAATGCCGTACGCCCAGGTCGAGCAGGGCTTGGCCGGCCCGCCCGGCCTCGGTCACCCCGCTCGCCGACCAACCGGTCAGGACGGCGAACTCCTCCCGGTTGGGCGTCAAGAAGTCCACCCGGCGCAGGGGGAGCGCGGTCAGGTCTTGGGCCGGGGCCGGGTCTAAGATCACCCGCGGCCGCTCGGGGGGGAGTCCGTGGAGCAGGGCGGCCACCGCAGAGAGAGGGATCTCCAGCTGGACCAGGATCGCGTCGGCCTCCGCGAGGCGCGGGAGGACACCCGCCACGTACGCCTCGGACACGCGGCCGTTGGCCCCCGGGACATAGGCGACCATGTTCTGGCCGGTCGGGCCGACCATGATCATGGACATGCCCGTGGTCTCCCCGTCCACCTGTTCCACCGCCGACACGGCCACCCCGGCATCCCGGGCCACGGCCAGGAGCTCGTCCCCGAACGCATCCTTCCCCACCCGCCCGAACAGGTGCACCTCCGCCCCAAGGCGCGCGGCGGCGATGGCCTGGATGTTCCCTTTGCCCCCGGGGTAGCGGGCCAGGCCGCGGCCGAGCACCGTCTCTCCCGACCGGGGGAGATGGTCCACCTCCACCACCAGATCCATGTTCAGGCTGCCCAGGACCGCGATCTTCATAGGACGACCGCCTCATGCCACGCCGGGATGCGGGCCGCGTAGCCGTGGGCGGACAGGCGCTCCGCCAACGCCGCCAGCGCCGGCTCCTCCCCGTGCACCAGGAACACCTGCCCCGGATCGGCGTGCAGCGCCCAGTCCACCAGGATCGGCTGATCCGCGTGGGCGGACAGGCCCTCGATCCGCCAGATGGACGCCCGCACCGGCACCACCGACCCCAACACCTCCACCCTCGACGCCCCGTCCACGATCTCCCTCCCCAGCGTCCCCATCGCTTGGAACCCGACGAACACGATTGCCGACTCCGGCCGGGGGAGGTTGTCCCGCAGGTGGTAGAGGACCCGTCCGCCGGTGCACATCCCCGAGCCGGCGATGATGATCGCCCCTTGCTCCTCGGAGATGCGCTTGGAGGCTTGCTTGGTGAGCGTGTACTCGAGGAGCTCGAAGTCGAACGGGTCGCGCTTTTTGCGGAACAGCTTCCGCGCCGGGCTGGGGAAGCGCTCCGTGTACCGCTCGAAGATGCGGGTGGCATGGGTGGCGAGGGGGGAGTCCAGGTAGATGCGGCACTCCGGGATCTTCCGCTCCCGCCACAGATGGAACAGGATGTACAGCACTTCCTGGGTCCGCTCCAGGGCGAACGAGGGGATGACCACGTTGCCCCCGGCGGCCAGGGTGTCCACGATCGTCCGCCGGAGCTCCTCCACCGACTCCTCAAAGGGCGGGTGGTGGCGATCGCCGTAGGTGGACTCGAGCACCACCACGTCGGCCTTGGGCGGATAGGCGGGGTCGGTGACCAGGGGCTTGCCCCGATTGCCGAGGTCGCCGGAGAACACGACCGTCTTGCCCTCGGCCCGCACCTCCACGAACGCCGCTCCCAGGATGTGGCCGGCGTCGTGGAACCGGACCGTGATCCCCGCCCCAAGTTCCAGTTCCTCCCCGTACTCCATCTGGACCACGAACCGGCCCAGGGCGGCCAGGGCGTCGGCGGCCGTGTACAGGGCGGCCTCCCCTTCCTCCTCCTGGATCCTCGCGGCGTCCATGAGCATGACGTGGGCGATGTCCCGGGTAGGCACGGTGCACACGCCGCGGCCGCGGAACCCCTCCCGGACGAGACGGGGGATCAGCCCCAGGTGGTCGAGGTGGCCGTGGGTGAGGAGGAGCCAGTCCACCTTGGCCGGATCGAACGGGAACGGCGCGAGGTTCCGGGCCTCAAGCTCCGGCAGCCCCTGGAACATCCCGCAGTCCACCAAAAGCCGGGTCCCGCCCGCCTCAAGATGGAAGCAGGACCCCGTGACCGTGCCCGCTGCCCCGGCAAAGGTGAGCTTCATGGTGCCCCCTCACAGGGATGGGCGCTGGCCCGGCACCGCGGGCATGGGCTTCCCCGGGCATGGGCGAGGAACTCATCCCGGAATCCATCCATTGCGGTGCGCACGGGAAGGGCCACCGACTGGCCCAGGGGGCACAGGGAAGCGAGCCGCATCGCGTCCACGATCTCCACCATCTGCGACAGGATCCGTTCGTCTCCCTCCCCGGCTTGGAGGGCCCCCATCAGCCGCACCAGCGCGTCCGTCCCCGTCCGGCAGGGGACGCACTGACCGCATGATTCGTGGCGGAAGAACCGGAGGACGCTCCCGAGCATGTCCACCATGCACGTCGTCTCGTCCATGACCAGGATCGCCCCCGATCCCAGGACCGCCGCCCGCTCCGCGAGCGAGTCGAAATCCATGCGCACATCCAGGGCCTCCGGGGGGAGAAACGCCCCCGCCGCCCCGCCAATGAGCAACCCCTTGAGCTCCCGCCCCTCGGGGAGCCCACCGCCGAGCTCGTAGATGAGCGTCCGCAGCGGGGTCCCCATCGGGACCTCCACGAGGCCGGGGAACCGCACGTGCCCCAGGATCGTGTACACCTTCGTCCCCGGGCAGGTGGGGGTGCCGAGCGTCCGGTACCACGCCGCCCCCCGCCGGAGGATCTCGGGGACGTTGGCGAGCGTCTCCACGTTGTTCACCACCGTCGGCTTTCCCCACAAGCCGTGGGTCACCGGGTAGGGCGGGCGGATCCGGGGCCAGCCACGCTCGCCCTCCAGGGACTCGATGAGGGCCGTCTCCTCCCCGCACACATACGCCCCGGCCCCCGGCCGGACCTCGACGTCGAACGAGAAGGCGGTGTCGAGGATCCGCGGGCCGAGGAGCCCGTACTCCCGGGCCTGGGCGATGGCCCGGCTGATCCGGGCGATGGAGAGCTTGTACTCCCCGCGCACGTAGACGATGCCCGTCCGGGCGCCCACCGCGTAGGCGGCGATGGCCATCGCCTCGATGAGCTTGTGCGGATCGCCCTCCAGGATCAGCCGGTCCTTGAACGTGCCTGGCTCGCCCTCGTCGGCGTTGCAGATCACGTACTTCTCCGGGCCCGGGGCCAGGCGCACCGCCGACCACTTGACCCCGGTGGGGAACCCGGCCCCGCCCCGGCCGCGCAGCCCGGCCCGCTTGACCTCGTCGATGACCTGCTCCGGCGTCATCTGGGTCAGGGCCCGGCCCAAGGCCTCGTAGCCGCCGACGGCGATGTACTCCTCGATCTCCTCCGGATCGATGATCCCACAGTTGGCGAGCACCACCCGCACCTGGCGCCCCAGCACCTCCGCCGGCCGGGCCACCGGGGCCGCGGTGGGCAGGCGCAGCCGCTCGACCGGCCGCCCTTTCCAAAGGTGCTCCTCGGCGATGGTCCGGGCGTCGGCCGGGGTCACCCCGGCGTAGTACACCCCATCCGGGTACACGGCCATCGCCACCCCGCGGCCGGAGACGCCGAGGGTCCCGGTCTCCACCACCTGGACCTCGCCCTCAAGGCCGAGCTCGGCGATCGCCCCCCGCAGGACAGCCAGCACCTCGTCCACACCGGCGAGGCGCGCCTCGTCGTCCACACCAACGAGCACGTGGGCCCTGGCGATCTTCATCCCACCCCCCGATACCGCGCGATCGTCTGGCGGACCTTGTCCGGGGTGAGGTTCCCTACCACCTCATCGTCCACCATCATCACCGGAGCCACCCCACACACCCCGAGGCAGCTCGTGAGCTCGAGGGTGAATAGGCCGTCGGGCGTGGTCCCGCCCACGTCCACCCCGAGGAGCGTCCGCAGCTCCGCGAGGGCCGACCACGCCCCGGCGAGGTGGCAGTTCGGGGACGCGCACAGGCGGATGATGTGGCGGCCACGGGGACGGAGACTGAACATGGAGTAGAACGTCACCGCATCGTGGACCGCCGCGAGCGGCAGCCCCACATGGGCCGCGGCCAACGCCAGGTCGCCCTCGGTCAGGTAGTTCTCGGGGTTCGCCTCCTGGAGGTCGTGGAGGATGGAAAGGAGGCAGTCCCGAGACCGCGGATACCGGCCGATGATCGTTTCCTTGTCCACCGTCACCCCCTTTGACCGGGCCGCTTCTCCACCGCCCCAAACGGGCAGACCTCCAAGCACGCCCCGCATCGGATGCACAGAGAATCCACGATCCGGTACGGCGACTGGCGCGGGGTTCCTTGGGCAGCCCCGGTGGGACAGGCCCGCCGGCAGGCGTCGCAGGCCCGGCAGAGATCGGGAACGATGCCGTAGTGGACAAGATCCGGGCAAACCCCGGCCGGACAGGCCCGCTCGTGGATGTGGGCGAGGTACTCCTCCCGGAAGTAGCGCAAGGTAGAAAGGACCGGGTTAGGCGCGGTCTGGCCTAGCCCACAAAGGGAGGCGCTTTTCATGAACTCCCCAAGCTTTTGGAGCTCCTCAAGGTCCCGCTCCGTTCCCTCTCCGCGCACGATCCGCTCCAGGATCTTGAGCATCATCCGCGTCCCCACCCGGCATGGGATGCATTTCCCGCAGGCCTCATCGGCGGTGAACTCCAAGAAGAACTTGGCCACGTTCACCATGCACGCCGCATCGTCGAGGACGATCAGGCCCCCGGAGCCCATGATCGCCCCGTGCTCCCTGAGCGAGTCGTAGTCCACCGGCACATCGAGGAGGGATGCGGGAAGGCACCCGCCGGACGGCCCCCCGATCTGGACCGCCTTGAACGCTCGTCCCTCGGGGACCCCGCCGCCGATGTCGAAGATCAGCTCCCGCAGGGTGACGCCCATGGGCACCTCGACGAGGCCGGTGTTCTTCACCTTGCCGGCGAGGGCGAACACCTTGGTCCCCTTGCTCCCGGCGGTGCCGATGGCCGCGAACCGTTCGGCCCCGCCCAAGATGATGTGGCGGACGTTCGCGTAGGTTTCGACGTTGTTGATCAACGTGGGTTTGCCCCACAGGCCGGACGTGGCCGGGTACGGCGGGCGCGGCCGGGGCTCACCGCGACGGCCCTCGATGGACGCGATGAGCGCCGTCTCCTCGCCGCACACGAACGCGCCCGCCCCCATCCGGAGCTCGATGTCGAACGAGAAGTCGGTGTCGAAGATGCGCTCCCCGAGGACGCCCAGCCTCCGGGCCTGGGCGATCGCCACCTCAAGGCGCCTCACGGCCAGCGGGTACTCGGCGCGCACGTAGATGTAACCGTGGTTGGCCCCCACCGCGTAGGCGGCGATGGCCATCCCCTCGAGGACGCTGTGGGGATCCCCTTCGAGCACGGCCCGGTCCATGAACGCCCCTGGATCGCCCTCGTCGGCGTTGCAGATCACGTACTTCGGGGTCCCCAGGGCCAGGCGCACCGCCTCCCATTTGGCCCCGGTGGGGAACCCGGCTCCGCCCCGGCCGCGCAGCCCGGACCGCTTGACCTCGGCGATGACTTGCTCCGGCGTCATCTGGGTCAGGGCCCGGCCGAGGGCCTCGTAGCCGCCGACGGCGATGTACTCCTCGATCTTCTCCGGGTCGATGACCCCGGAGTTGACGAGCACCAGCTTCTTCTGGCGGGCGAAGAACGGGATCTCCCGGGGGGGAGGAGCCCCTTCCGTCCACAGGAGCCGCCGGACCGGCCGTCCTTTCAGGAAGTGCTCGACCACGATCTCCGCGGCGTCCTCGGGACGGACCCGGACGTAGAAGGTGCCCTCCGGGTACACGAGGAGCACCGGCCCCAGCTCGCACGGCCCCATGCATCCCGTCTCCACCAGCTGGACCTCGCTCGCCAGGTCGTGATCGGCCAGGGCCTGGAGCAGGGCCTGCTTCACGTGGAGGCTTCCCGAGGATTGGCAAGCGGTGCCCGAGCAAATCAGGACTTCAAGGCGTCTCACGCCCCCTCCTCCCGGCCGAGGTAGGCCCGCAGCCGCCCCAGAAGCGCCTCCGCCGCCCGGCGCGTGCGCGGGGACAGCCCCTCGCCGAAGGCGAGGTCGCGGGCGGGGACGGTGACCAGCCACGCCTCCGGGGCCCGGCCGAACAGATGCTCCGCCCAGGCGAGGAGGCCCGGTGGGGTGAAGGTGTGGGTGAGCGCGGGCCGGTGCCCGGGGTGGACGGGTTCCCAGCGCACTGGGCCGGACCCGATCCGGGCGTCCACGAAGATCACGAGGTCCGCCACCGCCACCTGGGGAATGAGCTCCGGCACGAGCTCCTGCGTCCCCAGCACCTTCAGCCCCTCGACCCCCTGGAGGCGGCTGGCCACCCACAGCCCGACCCCGTCATCCCGACGGAGGGGATGGCCGAGCCCAATCACGAGGATCATGCGTCCCGCGTCCTTTCGTCCAAGACCTCGCCGGTCGGCCCCAAGAGGACCACCCTGAGCGGCATCCGCCCCACGGCGTGGACCGAGCAGGACAGGCACGGGTCATAGGCACGGATCCCCCCCTCCAGGCGGTTGAGGAGCCCCTCGTTCACCTTGCGTCCGGTCAGGTACTTCGCGGCGATCTGGGCCACCGTCCGGTTCATGGCCAGGTTGTTGTGCCCGGTGGACACGATCAGGTTGACCTGCTGGATGACCCCGTGCTCGTCCACCCGGTAGTGGTGGAACAGGGTCCCCCGCGGGGCCTCGTGCACCCCCACCCCCTCGAGCTCGTTGATCCCCGCTTCGGCCCGCACCCGAGGCGAGAGCACCTCCGGATCCTCAAGGAGCCTCGCCACCTGCTCCACCGCGGCGAGGATTTCGATCAGGCGGGCGTAGTGGTAATGGAACGACGAGGTCACTGCCTTCCCGTCGGCCTGGGCCCGAAATCTGGCGAGGGCCTCATCGGCGAGGGGCGTCCCCATGCGATCGCAGCAGTTGAGCCGGCTCAAGGGCCCCACGCGGTACAGCCCTTCCGGATACCCAGCATCTTGGAAGTACGGGAACTTGAGGTAGGACCAGCCCTCCACCGCCTCCCCGATGTACTCGGGGTAGCGCGCCGGATCGAGGCCGTCGGCGACGACTCGGCGGTCCGCATCCACGAACCGGATCCGCCCCGCATAGTGCTCCCATGTCCCGTCCTCGGCCACCAGGGCCATGAACAGGCTGGGAAAGTTCCCGAACGTCTCGATCTCTTCACCCCACTCGGGGAGGCGCGCCTCGTACAGGGCGAGGGCGTCCTGGGCGATGCGCCGGGCCTCGGGGAGCTTGGCCGCCAGCCGGTCGCGGGCCTCGGGGGACAGGGGCTGGCGCACCCCACCGGGCACCGCCCATGCCGGATGGACGCGCTTCTCCCCCAATGCCGCGATGATCTCTTGCCCGAACGCGCGCAGGCGGATCCCGTCCAGCGCGAGCTGGGGATGGGCCTGGGCCAGGCCAAACACGTTGCGCGCCGTAGGGTCGGCGTCCCACCCCAGCAGGAGGTCTGGGGAGGAAAGGTGGAAGAACGACAGGGCGTGGGATTGGATGAACTGGCCCAGGTTCATCAGGCGCCGGAGCACCTCCGCCGGGCGCGGCGGGCGCACGGCGAGGATGGCGTCCCCGGCCTTGGCCGAGCACAGGAGATGGGACGCCGGGCAGATCCCGCAGATGCGGGCGGTGACCCCCGGCATCTCCCATACCGTGCGGCCCTGGCAGAACCGTTCGAACCCCCGGACCTCGGTGACGTGGAACTTGGCCGCGGCCACCTTCCCGCCCCGGTCGAGGCGGAGGGTGATCAGCCCGTGGCCCTCGATCCTGGTTACCGGTACCTTGATTTCCTTCACCGTCACCCCCTTCACCCGAAACGGAGGTCCTGCGGGGCGAGCTCGGGTTCTTTCCCGGCGAGGAGCTGGCGCAGGAACTTCCAAATCCGGTCCGGGGGCGGGGGGCAGCCGGGGAGGAAATGGTCCACCCGGACCACCGCATGCAGCGGCAGGGCCTGGGGAAGGAGCTGGGGGACCTCGCCCTCCTCCAGGCCAGGGATGCTGCCGTCCCCGTACACCGCATGCAGGACCTCCCCCCGCGGGATCGGGTTGCGCAAGGACGGAACGTTCCCGGTGACCGCGCAGTCCCCGAACGCCACGAGGAGCCTCGTCTTCCTGCGGATCTCCGCAAGGAGATGGAGGTGTTCGCTCGTGCCCACCGCCCCTTCGATCAGGGTCACGTCGACAGAGTCGGGGAACTCTTTGATGTCCACGATCGGCGAATAGACGAGTTCCGCCTTGCCCGCGAATTCCAAGAGCCGCTCGTCCAGGTCCAAAAACGACATGTGGCACCCGGAACAGCCGGAGAACCACGCCGTGGCCACCCTAACCTTGGGCACGCGGCCTCCTTTCCGTCAGGGCGGCCACGATCGCCGGGCGCTTCTCCTGCTCGCCCGTGGCCCGCCCCTTCTCAAACAGCGCCCCGGTGGGGCAAGCCTGGACGCATTTTCCGCAGCCGGTGCACGTCTTGGAGTCCCCCCACGGGTCGCCGAGGTCGGCGGCCACCAGGGTGAAGATGCCCCGCCCGGCGAACCCCCACGTCATCGCCCCTTCCACCTCGGAGCAGGCCCGCACGCAACGGCCGCACAGGATGCACCGGTTGTGGTCGATGCCGAACTTGGCGTGGCTCGCGTCCAGGGGCAAGGGCGGGAACCGGTACGGGAAGCGCACGTGGTCCATCCCGAGCTCCGCGGCGAGATCTTGGAGCTCACAATGCCCGTTTGCGACACAGAAGGCGCAGATGTGGTTGCGCTCGGCGAACAGGAGCTCGAGGATCGTGCGCCGGAGCTCCCGCAGGCGGTCGGAATTGGCCACCACGTCCAATCCCTCTTGAACGGGGGTCGCGCAGGCCGGGACGAGCTTTCCGTTCCAGTTCCTGATCTCCACCAGGCACAGCCGGCATGCCCCTACCGGGGAGAGGCCCGGAAGGTGGCACAGGGTGGGGATGCGGATCCCGGCAGCCTTGGCCGCGTCGAGGATGGTCTGGCCGGGCTCGGCCTGTACGGGTATGTCATCGATGCGCAGGGCGATCACCGCGTCACCTCCCGCATCTCCACCACGTGGTCCTCAAGCGGGCGACCGTTGACCGCGTGTTCGACCACGATCCGCCGAGCCGTGGCCTCGTCCACCTCGCCGTAGATCGTGATCCTGTCCGGCTCATGGACCTCGACGATCGGCTCCTGGGCGCTCAACCCCTTCTCCCCGGTCTGGGTGACCACCACGTCCCGGAGGTTGCGGCGGGAGACCTCGTCCAGGATCGCCCGTAGCACCTGGCGGGCCCCAGCGGCGATGCCCGAGGTGCCCATCCCGACCACGATCTTCACCCGGGCCGCCCCACCCCGGAGCCGCAACTCCGCCTCCGCCCGCTCGCGGATCTTGCGTAGGTCCTCAAGCTTCATCGCTCCTCCTTCAGCCCCACGCGGCCCATGCCCTCCCGCAGAGAGCGCTCCAAAAATAAAAGCACGTCGGGGTGGGTCAAGGGCACGTCCCCGATGCGCTCACGGACCTCGCGGGTAGACAGCCGCCACGTCTCCCGATCATCGCTGAGCTCGACGCGGAACTCAACCCCTGGGCTCGCTGCGATCAGCGGCACGAGGGTTCCCACGAGGTCCCCCAGGGGCGGCCGGTCAGGGTGGTCCCAGGGGAGGCGCGCCGCGACCCGCGTCCCCTGTCCTGGGCTGGACTCCACCCGGCACTCCCCGCCCACCTCCTCCGCCGTCTGGACGAGGAGAGGGAGGCCAAGGCCGATCTTGGCCCGGGGCTTGGTGGTGTAAAACGGGTCGCACACCTTTCCGAGCTCGCCTTCGGGGATGCCGGCCCCGTCGTCGGCCACCTCGAGGACGAGGTCACCGCCGCGGCGGCGCAGCCCGACCTCGATGCGCCGGGCCTCGGCCCGGAGCGAGTTCGCGAGGAGATCGGCGATGTGCATCGCCAGGTCCTCGATCATCCCCCATCCTTTCCGACCTCGCGGAGGATCCGCTTCACCCGCTTCGGGTCAAGCCGCCCGTACACCTCCCCGTCCACCATCATCACCGGGGCCAGGCCACACGCCCCGAGGCACCGCACCCCCTCCAGGGTGAACCGCCCATCGGCCGAGGTGCCACCGAGGTCGACGCCCAGCTCCTCCCGAATGGCCTTGAGGACGCGTTCCGCGCCCCGCACGTGGCACGCCGTCCCCAGACACAGGCGCACCGTGTGCCGGCCCACCGGGGCGGTGCGGAAGAAGTGGTAGAACGAGACGACCCCGGTCACCTGGGAGGGGGGAACGCCCAACGTCTCCGCCAACGCGGCCTGCGCCGCCTTAGGGATGTGCCCGAGCTCGCTCTGCACCCGATGCAGGGCCTGGATGAGCTCGGAAGGCTTCCTCGCGTACGGCTTCACCAGTTCAACGACCCGCGCTTTGATCTCCACCGTCAGCAGTCCTCCTTCGCTTCCGGACCGGGCCGGACCGCCCGGGCCCCCTCCCTTTGAAGGGCGGCCCGCAGCTCTTCCAGCGAGGGCTCGGCGAGGAGGAGCTCGGTCCAGGTTCGGCCGATCTCCTCCGGCATGTGGGCGTCGGACGCCCGAAAGATCGGGCGCCCGCGGAGGGCAGGCCAGGCGGCCCACGCGGCGACGAGGGGGGTCCAGGGCGCGATCTCCACCGCCCACGGCCACTCCCCCTCCGGGAACAGGCCGAGCACGGCGAGGAGGCCACCGGGGATGCGGTCCACATGCGCCGGGATGGCCAGGCCGCCCACCGACTCCACCCGGCGCACCACCTCGGCGAGGGGCAACGCCACCGGGGCGAGGAGAAGGCGGGGGACCTGGCGCACGATCTCGTCCTCCGCGTTCACCACCAATTGGTCTCCAAAGAGGTCAGGCCGACAGGAGATGTCAGGAAGGTACTGGTACAATTCCTCCTGGAGGAGGATACAGCTCTCCTCGTCGGCGAAGTACGCCAGGATCTCGACTTCTTCCTCGGTCTGGATCTCCATGCCCATCAGCACAGCCGGAGCGCCACCGGCGAGGCGCCGCACGTACCGCCCGTTCTCGCCGGCATTGTGGTCGCAGACGGCGATGAGATCAAGTCCGGCCCGGCGGGCCTCGGCCACGATGCGGCGCGGGGACATCGCGAGGGAGGCGCAGGGGGACAGGACGGAGTGGATGTGGAGATCAGCCCGGAACCACCTCATGGGTGGAGGAGCCGATGGAGCCTCCCGGCGACCTCGAACGCGTCCTCGGAGGTCAAGAACAGATTTATCTTCTCGTCTGCCGCGCGGGAGATCACGTCCGGCCCCGGCGCAAGGCCGCGCACGCAGATGACCCCGCTCAGTTCCCGGAGCTTCGCCACCGCCACCACGTTCAGGTGCCGCTGGTGGGTGATCCACAGGTCCCCGGCCTTGGCATGGGCGAGGACGTCGGACAGGAGGTCCGAGCAGTACCCGCCGCGCACCTCCCGGGCGAGGTCGGCAGCCGCCAACGCCTCAAGCCCGAGCTTCTCCGCGATCGCCTGTACCGTCATGTGCCCCCCTTAGAATGGTGGATCGGATGACCGTGCCCTCCCCGACCCGGGAGTGGATCTCGAACCGGTCGGAGTTCTGCTCCATGTTGGGGATGCCCAGCCCGGAGCCAAAACCCAGCTCGCGGGCCCAATCCGGGGCGGTGGAGTACCCGGGTTGCCGAGCGAGGTCGATGTCGGCGATCCCTGGGCCCCGGTCGGAGAACAGGAGCTCCACCCGATCCTCGCGCACGATGAGGATGATTCGCCCCCCCTGGGAGAACAGGACCATGTTCATCTCCCCCTCGAAGCACACGATGCCGGCCCGGTTGACCACGTCCGGCTCCACCCCCAGCTCCCGGAGCGTCCGGCGGACTGCGGTGGACACGGACCCCGCCCCCTCCAGGTCCCCCGCGGCCACGAGGAAGATCCGCTTATGGATGGGCGGGATTGGGGGGGACATGGTCCATGGGCAGGCCCTTGCGCTTCGCCGGGAGGATCCCATGCTGGTAGAGGATCCCGCAGGTCTCGTACATGATCTTCTCCGTGACCAGGAGGGGGACGCCGGCACCGGCGGCGTACTCCACCGTGGCCGGAGTGGGCAGCTTCCCCCGCACGAACAGGATCGCCCCCATGTTCATGACCTCCGCCACCCGCACCACCTGCGGGGTCACCGTGCCGGTGATGAGGAGCACCCCCTCCTCGCGGACCATGGCCAACACGTCCGACAGGAGATCGGCGGCGAACGCCCGGGTGACCTCGCGCTCCCCCTGGTCGGCCCCTGTCAGGAACCGCGCCCCGACGAGTTCGGCCAACGCTTGCAGCTTCACGGGCTCCTCCTCACGCCCCGAACTTGGGGCCGAGATCGCAGTAGCCAAGGAGTTGGGGCACCAGCCACCCGGAGAACCGTCCCAGGCCCCCCTCCCCGGCCGCCCGCTCCCCGAACGATCGGGTCCGGTCCGGACGGATCGCCGGTCCCACGAACAGCACGGGCACCGGGTCGGCGGTGTGCTCCCGAACCTGCGGAGGGGTGGTGTGGTCCCCGGAGAAACAGGTGTGCGTCTCGGAAAGAGAAACGCCGTCCAGCAGTTCCCCGAAGAACTCGCGGTCGATGCGTTCGATGAATTCCCGCTTCGCTTCGGCGTCCCCGTCGTGGGCGGCGTTGTCGGTGCCCTTGATGTGCACGAACACGAACTCGACCTGGGCCAGGGCCTGGGCGGCGGCGCGGGCCTTGGCCCGGAGGTCGGTCCTGAGGTCGCCGGTCGCCCCGGGGACGCTCAGCACCTCCAGGCCAGCCGCCCGGGCCACCCCCTTGTACAGGGCCCCCCCGGCGATGCAGACCCCGCGGATCCCGTACCCCTCGGTGATCGGCACAAGGTGGGGCATCACCGCCGCCCCCCGCAGGAGGAGGACGTTGGCCGGGGGCTGGCCTTGGCTCAGCCGGCGCCGGTTCACCGGGTGGTCCCGGAGCACGGCATGGGCGCGGTGGCTGAACGCGTTCAGGGCCTCCGCTGTCCGGCGGGCGGCCGGGTCATCGGTTTGGGCGTGGGCCTCGGCCACCGGGGCTCCCACTGCATGGGGGTCGGTGTCCGAGACCGCGGCCGAAAGGCCCTTCCCGCGCAGGACCAGCGCCCCCCGGTGTTCGGTGGACGCCTGGAAGAACGCCTCTACCCCGAGGTCGTCGAGGCGGACGGAGCTTAAGGCCTTCGCCAGCTCCGCCCCCTCGGAGAGCCGCCCGGCCCGCCGGTCTCGCACGACCAGGCCGTCCTTCGTCTCCTCCACGGTGGCGAAGTTGGCGCGGAAGCACACGTCCCCTGGCCGGACGTCCATCCCGATCCCCAGGGCCTCGAACGCCCCGCGGCCGGTATAGGCCTGATGCGGGTCATATCCGAAGATGGAAAGGTGGGCCGTGTCCGAGCCCGGCCGCACCCCGGGGGCGATGGGGTCCATGAGCCCCAGTGCCCCACGGGCGGCCAGCTCGTCCAGATTTGGAGTGGCCGCGCGCTCCAGGCACGTCGCCCCCCCGCAGTCGGTGGGCCGGCCGCCCAGCCCGTCCGCGATGATCAGAATTGCCTTCATCCCCGACCTCCTCGCGAGGCAAGGCTACCGGCCTCGTCGCTTGGGGTCAACAGGAGCCCCGCTCCAAACGCACCCCGATGCCGAGGTCCTGGAGGGGGGCTACGCCGTGGGCACTGAACTTTCTAAGCGGTGCAGGTGCCCATCACTTCCCTTGGACTTGGCCGAGGAGATCCACCGCCTTCACCTTGGCGAGCCCGTTGTACAGGGGGAACGCCCCGACCAGGGCATCGATCACCTTTTGCAGCTCCTCCCGGGCCTTGGCCCACTGTTGTTTGGGGATCAGGTAGTACTGGACGTAGAAGATCTGGTTCTCCAGGTAGTCGGGGTAGTGGGCGACGGCCTCCTCCAGCAGGGCTTTGGTCTTGTCGTAGTCCTTGCTGAAAGGGTGCTTGGCCCAGTAGCCGCCGAGGGCGCGCAGGGGCCCGCCGGAGAGGTACGCCCGGTCGAGCTCCAGACACCGCTCCATGAGGGCCATCAGCTTCTTGTCGTCGCCACGGAGGGCGGCGGCGATGAGCTCCCCCCATCCGCCGAGCTCGACCTTGCGCGCCCAGTTGGCGTAGGTCCAGTACAGGGCCTCGATGTCCGTAGAGGCGCGTACCGCGGCCATGAACCCGTCTCCTTTCCAGTCCCGTACGCACTGGGGATCGGCCTTCAGCTTCAGGGATTGCTCCCCGTACTCCTGCCCGATCGCGTGTGCGGCCTGCTTGTCGCTGTCCTTGGTGAGGAACACGTCGGCGAGGGTGTAGCAGGAACGGGCGAGCATGTTGAGGACGTGGATGTTCCCTGCGTCCTGGGCGAGCGCCCGCTTGTAGAGGTCGATCGCCGTCTCAAGCTTGGTCTTGAGCCCCGCGGCCGCCAGCAGCGTATACTGGGTGAGCCACACCTCCTGGAACAGGGCATCCGCCTGGGCCACGAGCTCCGCCACGGGCTGAGCCCAGACCGGGGCCGACAGGCCCACGAACAACGCCAAACACACGGTGCCGAACGTACGCACCGTCCATCACCTCCACACGAAGAGAATGCCTCTACTATAGCGGCGGGGCCATGGCCGGCAAGTGGGCCTTCTTTCGGGGGCCAATGCCTTGGCGCGGCAACGGCCTCGACAAGGCCACGCGCGCTGTGGACCCTGTCCGGGGACCATGCTATAGTTCCCCCTGCTAAGGAGGTGCCATGGCCATAAAGGTCGACCAGGACTTGTGCACCGGGTGCGGGCTTTGTGCTCAGGTTTGCCCCGACGTGTTCGAGATCGGCGACGACGGCTACTCTCACATGATCGAGGGGGCGGATCAGTCGCTCCCGTGCGTGGACGAGGCCATCGACCAGTGCCCGGTCGGGGCCATCAGCCGCTAGGGGCGCGTGAAGGGGCGGGCTTCCCCTCCTCGGGCCCGCCCCATCGCTTTCGCCGATGAAACGGTTGGGCCTGGCGCTGAGCGCGGGTGGCCCGCGGGGCATCGCCCATGTCGGGGTGATCCAGGCCCTGGTGGACGCGGGGCTTCCCATCTCCGCCATCGCCGGGACGAGCGTGGGCGCCTACGTGGGGGGGCTGTTCGCCGCCGGGATACCCCTCCCGAAGATCGCCCGCTTCTGGCAAGAGATGGGGTTCACCCAGGCCGCCCGGTTCATCCTCCCCACCTTCCCCTGGCGGGGGTGGAGCTCCGGGGAGGAGCTGCGGCGGGCGCTGCGGGGGGTCGTGGGGGAGCGCCGGATCGAGGACCTCCCCATCCCGTTTGCGCCCGTGGTCACCGACCTGCGCACCGGGCGGCCGGTGGCCCTGCGGAGGGGCGACCTCGTGGAGGGCATCCGGGCCTCGCTCTCCGTGCCCGGCCTGTTCGTCCCCGTGGAGCTGGAGGGGCGGACGTACATTGACGGCGGCGTCGTCCACCCCCTCCCGGTGGACGTCGTCCGCGACCTGGGGGCGGAGGTCGTGGTGGCCGTGGACGTGCTCGTGCCGCCGGAGGAGAAGGGCCTGGGGAGGGTGACGGTGTTCGCCGTCCTGTTCCAGATGGCCACCATTTTCCAGAAGCGGATCGCCGACCTGGAGGTGGCGGTCCTGCCCCCGGATGTCCTCCTCCGCCCGGAGTTCGGGGACCGGGCTCCGAACTACCTCTCGGCCGGGGAGGGGGCGCAGGCGGGGTACCGGGCAGCCCAGGCCGTCCTCCCCCGGATCCGCGACCTCGTGGCGTGAACGCGCGCCTTCCGCGCGGTCTCGTCCTCGGGATGGGCGTCGTCTGCCTGTCCTGGGCGGCGATCCTCATCCGACTCACCTCCGCCCCGGCGGTGACCGTGGCCGCGTGGCGGATGGCCCTCGCCGCCCTCGTCCTCGTTCCCTGGGCCTGGCCGCGCCGGGGCCAGCTCACCCCCCGTGGGATCCGATTGGCGATCCTGGCCGGGGCGTTCCTCGCCGTGCACTTCGTCCTGTGGATCGCGTCCCTCCGCCTCACCACGGTGGCCAGCTCGGTGGCCTTGGTCACCACCAACCCCATCTTCGTGGGGCTTCTTTCCCTGGTCCTTGGGGAGCGGCCGTCGCCAGGCCTGTGGCAGGGGATCGTCCTGTCCGTGGCCGGGGGCGTTCTCATCGGGTGGGGGGACCTCGCCCTGGGGCGGGAGGCCCTGCTCGGGAACCTCCTCGCCCTGCTCGGGGCGGTGGCCGCGTCCGCGTACCTCCTCGTGGGCCGGCGGGCGCGCCTGCACGGAACCCTTCTTCCCTACGTGGCCATGGGTTACGGCGCGGCGGCGGTGCTCCTCCTCGGCGCCAGCGCGGCCAGCAGCGCCTTCCTCCCCTCGGGGGGCGAGTGGGGGTGGATCGTCCTCCTCGCCCTGGGTCCCCAGCTCCTCGGCCACACCAGCCTGAACTGGGCCCTGCGGCGGCTGCCGGCGGCGGCGGTGGCGGTAGCCATCCTGGGCGAGCCGGTCGGGGCTACCCTGTGGGCGTACCTCGTGTTCGGGGAGGGGCCTGGACCGGTTCAGGGGGTGGGCATCGCCCTGGTCCTCCTCGGCACCTTCCGCGCCTTACGCGCGGTGCGGTTGTGAGGGACGGGATATACCGGTACCATCCCATGGCCGCGATGACGAGACAAGATCTGGTGGCGCAGGGGAAGGAGCGGATCGCCTGGGTGCGGGCACACATGCCGGTGGTGGGGGCGCTGGAGGAACGGCTAGCCGCGGAGCGCCCGTTCTCTGGGCTCAGGATCGCCATGAGCATCCACCTCGAGGCGAAGACGGCCCGGCTGGCCTTGGCCTTGAAGGCGCTCGGGGGGGACCTGGCCGTGACCAGCTCCAACCCCCTCTCGGCCAAGGACGACGTGGCCGCCGCCCTGGCCGAGGAACTCCCGGTGTACGCCCGAGGCGAGGCCACCGAGGAGGACTACCACCGGTTCCTGCGGCAGGTGCTGGCCATCCGCCCCCACCTCGTGCTGGACGACGGCGGCGACCTGTCCTTCCTCCTCCATGAGGAGGAGCGGCACCTCGGGGACGCGGTGATCGGGGTGTGCGAGGAGACCACGACCGGGGTCGTCCGCCTGCGCAAGCTCGCCAAGGAAGGGCGCTTGCGGTTCCCGGCGGTGGCGGTGAACGACGCCCAGATGAAGCAGCTCTTCGACAACCGCTACGGGACCGGACAGTCGGTTTGGGACGCGATCATGCGGACCACCAACCTCCTCGTGGCTGGGAAGGTGGCCGTGGTGGCCGGGTACGGCTGGTGCGGGCGGGGGATCGCCCTCCGGGCACGGGGGCTGGGCGCGGAGGTGGTGGTGGCCGAGGTGGATCCGGTACGGGCAGCGGAGGCGTTGATGGACGGGTTCTCCGTGGCCCCGTTGCGGGAGGCCATCGCCCACGCCGACTTCTTGATCACCGCCACCGGGTGTCGGGACGTGGTGACCTGGGACGACGTCCAGACCGCCAAGGACGGGCTCTTCCTCGCCAACGCCGGCCACTTCGACGTGGAGATCGACGTGCGGGCGCTCCGGGAGCGGGCGGAGGGGAGGAGGGTGAGGGAGCACGTGGAGGAGTTCCGGCTTCCCAACGGAAAGCGGGTGTACCTCCTCGCCGCCGGGCGGCTGGTGAACCTCGTGGCCGGGGACGGCCACCCCGCGGAGATCATGGACCTCTCGTTCGCCCTCCAGCTCCTCTCCCTGCGGTGGCTGGCCCAACGGGGAAAGGACCTTGCGCCTCAGGTGTATCCCGTGCCCGCGGAGGTGGACGAGGAGGTGGCGCGCCTGTTCCTCACGAGCCGCGGGGCGCGCATCGACGAGCTCACCCCAGCCCAGCGGGAGTACCTCGGTCGGTGAGCTCCGGCCGCACTGGAACCAGGATGTACCCCGTGGCGAGGTCCCCGAAGCGACGGTAACCGGCCTCCCCCCAGTACCAGATGTGGAGGGCGAGGTACGCGCAGAAGAGGGCGTCCAAGAGATCCTCGCACCGCTTCAGAGATCGACCCCGCCGTCCCACCGGATCGAGCTCGGCGAGGAACAGGCCGGCCTCCATGGGGGGTTCGCGGCCGGCGAGGGACCGAAGGAGGGTCCGGTACCGCTCGAGCTCTCGCCAGCGCAGGGGATACGGACGATCCCGGCGGGCCTTGTACTTGAGGGTCCTGGGAAGGGAAAACAGCTCCACCGTCGCCGGATGGGGATACACCTCCACCACCTGACGCACCGGGGCCTGAGGCCGGACGACCGGGGAATGGACGAAGCCCAGCCCGCCCAGGCGGGCGACGAGCTCCTCCCCGCGCACGCGGGGGCCGAGGCGCCGACGGTTCGCGGGGTGAGCACCGGCTTGTTGCCGGCGGTACGCCCGCGATACCGCGAGATCGCATGGCCGAGCCCCGGTCTCGTTGGGCACCACGAGCGGCGCGTCCACCGCCACCAGCGCCGGTCCATCCTCGGCGACGCGCCCGATGAACGCGAGGAGCTGGTCGTCGCTTTCGAGGGCTGGCTCCCAGGCCAAGGGAGAGGCAATCCCCTCCTGCCAGGCCAGGGCCACGGCGGCGCTGGGGTTGCGGTAGGACCACGCCAGGTCCACCCCCACGAACCTCATCCCCTAACGGGAAGACAGATCGGGAGTGGCCGTCAACAGCGAGAGCTTGTACTCCCCGGTTCCGGAACGGCACACGATCCGGATGAAGAGGCGACAGGCGTCCCCGAGGAAACACTCTTCCTCGCCGTTGGGAAGCTTCACGCACCGGAGGCCCCGGTAACAAGGGGCGGAGAGCACCGTGACCCCCTGGACCCCAAGGCACACGGCGAGATCCGTCCCGCAGGGGTCGTGGACGAGGCACACGTCCACCACGAGGTCCCCAGAATCCACGTAGATCAGGCGGGCCTCGTCGAGGGGGACCTCCACCCGGTACCAATCCTGATAATCGCCCTCGCCGAGTCGGCCCGCGTAGTGGCCAAGTTCGAGGACAGTGGCATCCCCAGGGCCATAGGTTTCGGGAAGGGGCGCGCGCTCAACCCCCCTGAGATCCAAGCCGGGCGGGAGGCATTCCGGCACAAGCTCCCCGGGCAAGCAGGAGAAGGCCGGCCCCACCGGACACGCCGGGGGTGGAGGCGTCGGGGGAGGAGGAGGGAGGGGAAGAGCGGGTGGGGACGGGACCTCCACCGCGGGGGCGACGAGGTACGCGGAGGTCCAGGTGAACCCCACCCGGGGATCGCACAGGACCACCCTTTTCGCCATCACCCAGAGCTCCGGGCCGCCGAGGCGAAGGGAAAGCTCCGCCCGCACCCTGTACCCATTGGGCCCAGCCATGAGATCCACGTTGCGCAAAAGGACATCCCGCAATTGCCAGGGTGGCGTCCCCTCGGAATAGTAGACCCGGACGTACAGGTCCCGTCCGACCTCGCAGTCGGCGCAGGGATCGTCCGCCACGCCCTCCAGGACCAAGATCCAGTTCCCGCCGGAAACGCCAGTGAAACGCCAGGTGGCCATGGCGTACAGGCGGATATCGGACAGCCAGCACAATCCGGCGGAGACCTCACCGGTGCAGGTGAAGGACTCGGGGAAGAGCTCACCCCCAAAGGCTGGCAAGGCCAACAGAACAGCAACCGTCGCCAACACCCCGCTTCGCACCTCGCCCCCCTTGACCTCATTTTAGGCCGGGGGAATGGGGTGGACAAATCCGGCTACCGCCGGCCCAACGCCTCCCAGAGAGCGGAGTAGTCGGAGCGGGGATTCCAGAAGAGATAACCGTCCGCCCCTGTCTCCTCCGCTGCCCGGACCTGGGCCACGATGTACTCGGCCAGGGTCATCCCGGGCGGGATGGCCATGGCGAACGCCTGCAGGAACGGGCGCAGCGGGGTGTCCACCCGGGCCAGCCCGTGTTCCATGGTTCGCCGCACGGTGCCGTAGGGGTCGTTCTTGAGCTCTTGCTCAACAAAATGGGATGGGTAGAGCATCGGCGACACCACGTCCACGAGCCTGGCCATCCCCTCCAGGTGTTGGCCGATGGGGTCGATGCGGCGGGCGTTCCACGGCCACATCACCCGGCCGTACACGTCCACGGAGATGGGCAGCGACAAGCGGTCCTTTGCCTGGACCAAGAACGCCTCCACCGCCGCGCACCGGGCGGAGTAGTCCGGCCCGATGGGGCCATCGTCCGGGAACCGGATGTAGTCCAACTGGAGCTCATCGAACCCCGCCCGCTCCACCTCCCCGGCGATCGCCAGGTTGTACTCCACCGCCGCCTCCACCGTGGGCAACACCCACGGGGCGGTGGATGAGCCGAGGTGACGGGCAAGGAGGGGATCGTAGAACACGACCTGTCGGGCGATGGCGTACATGCCCCGGGCGTGCACCGCCCACACCACTGCGGTGAGGTCCAGCAGAGGCTTCACTGCGCCGATGCGGTGGGCCAGGTCGACCTGGGAGGGGTAGCACACCTCGCCCTGGTTGTTCTTGACGTCGATCACCACCGCGTCCAGGCCGAACCGCGCCAGGTGGTCGAGCGTGCCCTCGAGGAACCCCGGCCGGGCGGCAGCGTAGGCGGTGAGGTACACCCCGCGGTGGCCGTGGACCGTGGCCGGAGGCGGGGGCGCCGCCGGGGAGGAGCTCATGGGTGACTGTCCTGGAAAGCAGACCCCGAGCAACCCGGCGACGACGATCAACGTTCGAAACGGGAGCCGGTGCCTCATGGACGCGGAGGATACCCGCCCGGGGATGGGCGCGGGGTGACCCGGTTCCCTAAGGCCGGGGACCTTGTCCCTACCATGAGGTGAGGTAACATGGGTCCATGTCCGTGCGGTTTTTCGCGGCCGGACGTCGTTTTTCCGGGTCTGGGTTCCTGTTCGACAAGGACGGGACCCTCCTCGCGTTCGATCACTGGCTCGGGGTGATGCGGGAACGGGCACGGAGGCTGGCGGTGCGGCTGGACCTGACCGGCCCTGAGACAGAGGCCTTGCTGCGGTTCATGGGTCTGGATCCGGCGCGCCCGGGGGTGACCGGCCAAGGGATCATCCCCCTCCCCCGGTGTGATGCCGAGGCCGCCACCGCTCACTACCTGAGCGAAGCGTGCGGTGGGGGCCTGGAGGAGGTTCGCGCCCTTGTTGAGCGGGTGTTCCGCGAGGTGGACGAGGAGTTCCCGTTCGAGCGGTACATCCGGCCGACCCCGGGGGCGGACGCCGTCTTGCGCGCCATCCGTCGATACGGGGGCCGCACGGCGGTGGTGACCCACGACACCGCTGCGGCCGCCCGGCGGCACCTGGCGGCGTTGGGTTGGACAGACCTCGTGGACGCCGTGATCGGCGTGGATGTGTGCGCAGCGCGGAAGCCGGCGCCGGAGCCGGTGTTGGCGGCGTGCCGGGCGCTGGGGATCCTCCCCGAGCAGGGGGTGATGGTGGGGGACACGGTAAGCGACCTTCTGGCCGGCCGAGAAGCGGGTTGTCGCCTGACGGTCGGCGTGCTCACCGGATTGGGCCAGCCCGAGGAGCTCGCGCCGGTAGCGGAGCTCGTCGTCCCCGATCTCACCGCGCTGAACCTCGGATGAAACCACACAAAAATGGGCCCGCCTGGAGTCGAACCAGGGACCTCACGCTTATCAGGCGTGCGCTCTAACCACCTGAGCTACGGACCCGTGGCTCCCCGGGGAGGACTCGAACCTCCGGCCCGCCGGTTAACAGCCGGCTGCTCTGCCAACTGAGCTACCGGGGA
>JANLFW010000006.1 GCA_024653305.1 Candidatus Acetothermia bacterium
GTGCTGGTCCAGGGGATCACCGGGAGCGAGGGGGCGTTCCACACCCGGCAGATGGTGGCCTACGGGACGAAGGTGGTGGCTGGGGTCACCCCGGGCAAGGGCGGGCAAACACTTGATGGGATCCCGGTTTATGGTTCCGCGGCCGAAGCGGTGGAGCGGCATCGGGTGGACGCCTCGGTCCTGTTCGTCCCCGCCGCGTTCGCCCCCGATGCCATGCTCGAGGCCGCAGCGGCCGGGATCCCCCTCATCGTGGCCATCACGGAGGGGATCCCCCTCCACGCCATGCTCCGCGCCTACCACCTCCTCAAGGGGTATCCGGTACGGCTGATCGGTCCCAATTGCCCCGGGATCATCTCCCCGGGCAAGGCGAAGGTCGGGGTCATCCCCAGCGCCGTGTTCCGGCCCGGCCCGGTGGGGATCGTGTCCCGCTCCGGCACCCTGACCTATGAGATCGCCCACCACCTCAGCTCCAGCGGGTTTGGCCAGTCCACGGTGGTGGGGATCGGCGGCGACCCCATCATCGGGAGCTCCTTTACCGACCTCCTCCCCCTGTTCGAGGAGGATCCTCAGACGGAGCTCGTCGTGCTGGTGGGGGAGATCGGGGGAAACGCCGAGGAGGAGGCAGCGGAGTACGTGGCCGAGCACATGGAAAAGCCGGTGGTCGCGTACATCGCGGGGTTCTCCGCCCCGCCGGGGAAGCGGATGGGTCATGCCGGGGCGATCATCACCGGGAGCGAGGGCACGGCCCAGGCCAAGGCGGAGCGGCTGGAGAAGAAGGGCATCCCCGTGGCCCGTACCCCGGCCCAAGTGGCGACCTTGGTAAAGGAGGCTCTCCGGTGAGCCGAAGCTTCGGGCTGGTGGGCCTGCCCAACGCCGGCAAGTCCACGATCTTCAACGCCCTGACCGCGGCCGGGGCGAAGGTCGAGGCCTATCCGTTCTGCACCATCGACCCCAACCACGGGGTGGCCGCGGTGCCCGACGAGCGCCTGGACCGACTCCACGCCCTGTTCCCGGTGAAGAGGAAGGTCCCCACCACGATCGAGGTGGTGGACATTGCCGGGCTCGTGCAGGGGGCGGCCCATGGCGAGGGCCTGGGGAACCAGTTCCTGGCGGAGATCCGCGGGGTGGATGCCATCCTCCACGTGGTGCGGTGCTTCGAGGACCCGGAGGTGGCGCACCCCACCGGAACCGTGGACGTCCGCCGCGACATCGAGATCGTGGAGGCCGAGCTTCTGCTCAAGGACCTGGAGACCCTGGACCGACGGCGGGAGCGGCTGAGCAAGGTGGCGAGGGTCGGGGACAAGACGGCCCGGGCCCAGCTCGCGCTCCTGGAGCGGCTGATCGCCGCAGTGGGGGCCGGGACCCCGATCCGCAACCTCGACCTCTCCACGGACGAGCTGGCCCTGGTGAGGGACCTCGCCCCCCTCACGGCGAAACCCGTCTTGTACGTGGCCAACGTCGGCGACGCCGGCGAAAACGAGCACTCCCAGGAGGTGGCCGCGGTCGCCCGGGAGACGGGGGCGGGATGGGTGGTCGTCCGCGGCCGCCTCGAGGCCGAGGTGGCCGAGGCGTGTTCGGACGAGGGGGAGCGGCGGGCGTTCCTCGCCGAGTACGGCCTGACCGAATCGGCCCTGGTGCGCCTGGTGCGGGCTGCGTACACGCTCCTTTCCGTGATCACGTTCTACACCGTGGAGGGGCCGGAGGTGCGGGCGTGGACGGTCCCCCAGGGGGCGAAGGCCCCGGACGCCGGTGCCGCCATCCATACCGACTTCCGTGACCGGTTCGTGCTTGCCGAGGTGATGCGGCTCGACGACCTTCTCGCCCTCGGATCGGAACGTGCCCTTAGGGAGAGGGGCAAGGTCCAGCGGGCGGGGCGGGACTACATCGTCCAGGATGGGGACGTGATCCACTTCATCTGCGCCTGATGGCCACCCTCGCCCTTCTCCTCGCCACCGTGGTCTGGGGGTGGACGTTCGCCTTGGTCAAGGATGCCCTCCGCGAGGTCGGTCCGTTTTGGTTTCTCACACTGCGGTTCCTGTTCGCCACCTTGCTCGCCGCGCCCTTGCTTCGGCGCGGGGAGGCGTGGTCGCGGCGGAACTGGACCGGGGGTGGAGTGCTCGGGATGGCGCTGTTCGCCGGGTACTTCTTCCAAACGTGGGGGCTCACGTACACCACGGCCCAAAAGTCGGGGCTCATCTCGGGGATGGCGGTGGTGCTGGTGCCACCGGTGGCGTGGCTGTTCGGAAGTCGGCCCGCCGCGCGGACCTGGCTCGGGGTGGGGTTGGCCGGGGCCGGGGTCGCCCTCCTCACCCTGGGCGGGGGAGATCCCCTCGGGGCCACCGGGTTCGGGGATTTCCTGACCTTCCTGTGCGCGGTGTCGTTCGCCCTGTACATGGTGCTCCTGGAGCGGTATGTCCGGGCTGGGGATTGGCAGGCCCTCCTCCCTCCCCAGCTCGGGGTGGTGGCGCTGCTCTCGCTCGTCGGGGCCTGGACGTGGCGCGAGCCGACGTTCGCGTTCTCCCGCGGTGTGTGGGGCGCGCTCGCCGTCACCGGGGCCCTGGCCACCACCGGGGCCTACTACGTCCTCGCGTGGGCGGAGCGGCGGATCCCGGCGGCGCGGGCGGCGATCGTGCTGGCGATGGAGCCGGTGTTCGCCGGTATCTTCGGGTGGTGGCTCCTCGGGGAGGTGCTCGCGCCATGGCAGCTCGTGGGGGCAGGCCTCGTCTTTCTCGGCATCCTCTCCCAGCGTTCCTGAACGCGTGTTCGCGTTGACGCCCCCCTTGCGACGGGCGATAATCGCCGGGGAGGGATGTCCGAACGGTAAGGAGCCGGTCTCGAAAACCGGTACGGCCTCACGGCCTTCGGGGTTCGAATCCCCGTCCCTCCGCCCGCGCCCGTAGCTCAGAGGATAGAGCGCTGGCCTGCGGAGCCAGAGGTCGCAGGTTCAAATCCTGCCGGGCGTATTTTCTTTTACGAAACCGGGGTTTCGCTTATCGTGGGTTCTGGTGACTTCTTCACCTGGTGGTAGTGGCGGCGGGCCTTGGCGCGGTTGCCGCAGTCCTTCATGTCGCACCAGCGGCGGCTGCGGTTCCGGCTCCTGTCCAGGAACAACCACCCACAGTCCTGATCGGCACACCTCCTCACCCGGCCGAGCTCGGCGGAGGTCAGGAGTTCCCCCGCCGACCGGGCCACCGGCCACAACACCCGCGCGAGGGCGGCCTCGGCCTCGGCCCAAGCCCAGGCGAAGCCGTCCGGGGCGGGCTCGATCTGCATGTGGGTCAGCGCTTCCCTGAGGGCGGCGTTCAGGATGTCCAGGTCGGAGGCCGCCGGGGGGGTTCCCGCCGCCACCGCGGAGAAGATCCGGTAGATCGCTTCCCGCAGGGCGATCGCCCGCTCGAGGACGGCCGCGGCCTCGGCCGGCCGCCGGGATGCCTCACGGAGGAGGGCCTCCGCCTCTTGGGCGGTCAGGATCCCCACGTGCTGGCCCCACGCCACGAGGTCGGCATAGGAGGTGAGGAACTCCCGCGGGTGGTCGCTTGCGTGCCAGTCCACCGTGTTCGCGAAGTCCAGGCACAGCTCGCCCCCGATCAGCTTCAGCCTGCCGGCAGAACGTTCGGTGATGGCCATCGCCGTCTCCTCTAACTTGCGAAAGCGGCTTGATAGGTTATAATAGGCGGTTAGAAAGGCACCGTCAAGCCGATCAGGTTGGCGGTCGGGCGGCCCCCAACCGGGCGGGTGAGAGGAGGGTGGAGAGATCCACCCCAGCTCCTTTGAGGCCCCTCCCAGCGGGGGACGGGGTGCCCTTCTTGCGTGGCCGCGTCGGCCACTACTTCTTTCGGTGAGGCCGGCGCCGCCGTGTCAGTACCGCACGAAGACGGCGCCAGAGGCTCGTCGGCTTTTGCTTCGCTTTCTTGGCCATGACCCGATTGTAATGCCCAAGGGCATGGGTGTATCGGTTGACCCTGGACGCGGTGACGCCGAGGTCCAGGATGCCCTCCCCTTCCCACTACCGGCGGACGGTGATGATCTCGTCCACGAGGCCGTAGGCCTTGGCCTCTTCGGCGGACATGAAGTAGTCCCGGTCCGTGTCCCGCTCGATCTTCTCCATCGGCTGCCCGGTGTGGCGAGCGAGGATGGCGTTGATCTGATCCCGGGTGCGCATGATCTCCTCGGCGCGGATTTTGAGGTCGATGGCCTGCCCCTGGACTCCGCCCCAAGGCTGATGGATGAGGATCTTGGCGTTGGGCAGGGCATAACGCTTGCCCCTCGTCCCGGCTGCCAGCAGCACCGCCCCCATCGACGCGGCCATGCCCACGCAGATCGTACGCACCGAACACTTCAGGTACTGTATCGTGTCGTAGATGGCTAGCCCTGCCGTAACTTCGCCCCCAGGGGTGTTGATGTACAGGCTCACGTCCTTCTCCGGGTCCTCCGACTCCAAGAACAGGAGCTGGGCGATCACCGTGTTCGCCACATGGTCGTCAATGGGGGCGCCCAGGAACACGATGCGGTCCTTGAGGAGCCGGGAGTAGATGTCGTGGGCGTACATGATCCCGTGCTCCTGCACGATCACCGTGGGTATAAGCTGCATCTTCATCGTGACCTCCTTGCACGCTCGATGATCCAATCCGCTGCCCGCTCGAACAACAGCCGTCCCCGCACCGCGGCTTCCTCCTCCCCGCCCTCGCGCGCGCGTGTTTTTACCTCCTCCTCGCTCGGGAGAAGCCCCTTTTGCTCGGCCAACCGACGGGCCAGGATCTCCCGGCGGAGTCTCCGGCGCACCGCCGCCTCCACCTCCGGCCGCAGGGCCGCGTTTCCCCGGAGTCGTCCGATCTCCTCGGCCAATACCTCCTGGAGGAGACCGGGTGGGACATCCACGTTCACTGCGTCGGCGAGGGCGTCCAGGGCGTTCACCCGCTGCTCGTGGCGACGCCGCGCCTCCGCTTGGCGCAGGAGTTCCGCGCGGACCTCCTCCCGGAACGCGTCCCACGAAGCGAACCCGTAGTGGCTGGCCGCTTCTTCCGGAGAGGGAAGGAGCACTCGGTACACCGCGGTCACCTCGAACTCCTCGCTCTGGCCGCCTTCATCGGTCAGGATCACCCGCGCGCCCGGAGTGGCGCCCAGAAGCTGTTTGCCGATGGGGCGGGCAGCGGAGGCCTCTCCTTCCCAGACACGATCGCCGCGCCGGATGTGGACCACGTCGCCTTCCTCGGCCGGGCCGGTCTTCGGCTCGAGCACCGCTGCCTCCCGCCGGAGGTCGGCGAGGACCGCGGCCAGCTCCTCCTCGTTCACCTCGGCCGGTGGGGGCTCGGCGACCTCGATCGGGAGCTCGTCCGGGACCACCACCTCCGGCAACACCTCGAACTTGGCGCGAAATGCCAAATGCCCTCCGCGCGTGAACGCCACCGTCTCCACTCGCGGTGTGGTCACGGGATGGAGGGCCATCGCCTCCAGCGTTCGGGCGAGCCACTCCCGGATCAGGGCTTCCTTGAGCTCCGCCCGGAACGTGTCCTCTCCGTAGTGGCGCAGGAGAAGATCCGTGGGGGCCTTCCCCGGGCGGAAGCCGGGGACTTTCACCTCCCGGGCGAGGGCACGGAGGAGCTCTTGCTCCTTCGTTTGTACGGCCTCTTTAGGGACGTCGATGGAAAGGGTGATCTCGTGCCCATTCCGTTCGAGTTGCACGTTTTGGTCGCCCACGGCGCAAGGAGTATACCCCATCACCGCCACAATCCGGAGAGGAGAGCCCAGCCCACCCCGATCAGGTGCAGCGCCACCGTCTCCGCGCCCAGAAACACGTATTCGAGCACCCCCAGGAACAGGAGGACGACCACGATGAGGATCCCCACCTGTTCCAGCCGGAGGAGGTTGAACCTCCACCGCGGGGGGAGGAAGTAGGCGAGAATGCGGGAGCCATCGAGGGGCGGCACCGGCACCAGGTTGAACAGGGCCAGGACCAGGGACAGGAGCACGATCAGGGCGAGGAACGCCAGCAGCCACGGTACCCGCACCCCGGCCGCCACGAGAGCTCGGCCGATCCCGGCGGCGACCAGGGCCATGGCCACGTTGGTGGCCGGGCCGGCCAGCCCCACCCACAACATGTCCCGCCACGTGTTCCGGAAGTAGTACGGATTGATGGGCACCGGCTTGGCCCAGCCGAACACGATCGGGAACCCGCTGAGCCGGCGCAAGAGCAGCAAGGCCAGCGGGAGGAGCACGGACCCGATGGGGTCGAGGTGGCGGAGGGGGTTCAGGGAGAGGCGCCCAGCGGCCTTGGCCGTGGGGTCCCCGAGCCTCCACGCCACGTAGCCGTGGGCCACCTCGTGGGGGATCACGCACACCAGGAGAGCCGCCACGGACATGATCCCGTGGATGAGTTCGGTCATGGGCCCTTCTCTCCGGGTACCACGACGACGTTCTCCTTCCGCACCGCCACCGCCCCCGCTGGGGCGCCCTTGGGCTTTCGCAGGTACCGGGCCTCAGTGTAGCTCACCTCCACCTTGCGCTCACCCCGGGCCCGGGAATGCCAGGCTGCCAATTCCGCGGCCCGCCTGAGCACCGCCTCCGGCACAGGACGCCCGCCTGAGCGGACGAGGACGTGGGCTCCGGGCACCCCGCGGGCGTGGAGCCAGATGTCGTCAGGCTGGGCGGTCCGCACGAGGCGATCGTTCTCCCCCGCCGACCGGCCCACGATCACGGTGAACCCGCCGATCAGGAATTCCCTGGGCTGAGTTGGCGCCTCCGCCTTGTTCGGCGTGGGTTCCACGCGTGTATCGCCGAGGGCGGCCAGGTCTCCTTCGAGGTACGGGGCGAGCTCGGGGCGGGTGGTGAGGAGGGACGCCAGGTCCTCCAAGCGCGCCAGTTCCTCCTCGAGCGCGCACCGTCGGTTCGGGATGTGCTCGAGCCGGCGGCGGAGCTTCCCTGCCTTGCGGTACTGGGCCTGGGCGTAGGCGAGCGGGGGCAGCGTCGGATCGAGGGCCAGACGCACCGGCTGCCCATCGAACCCGTCCACCTCCACCTCGGGGATGCCCGGAGGGATTTCGGAGAGGCGGGTCAAGATGAGGTCGGCCTTGGCCTTGAGCTCCGGCCACCGGATCGCCTCCCGTTCGGCCTTGGCCAGGGCGGCCAGGGCCCGTTTGCGGCGGCGGATGGCCCGCTCCACCAGGTCCCGTCGCTCCTCGGCCACGGCGGTGGCGAGGCGGTCCTCGAGGGCGCGGTCCAGAGCCTGCCAGAACGTGGGAAAGCTGAATCGGGCTTCACCCAGGTCGGGCCTGGGGAAGAAGCTTACCAGGATCCCGCGCTCGGCTTGGTACAGGTATCCGGCTGGCGGCCTGGCGAGGAGGCCGCCCGCGAACACGGCCAGTTCCGCGTCGGATTGGGCATGGCCCAGGGCAACCGCGGCCCGGCGGAGCTCCGGACCCAGCCCCTGCAGGGGGTCGCCCTCGGACACGAATTCCACCGGTTGGAGGTCGCCATCCCGGAAGGAGGCGACCCGGCCGGCTCGGCCGAGGTAGAACAGGTTCCCCAGGCGGGGGCGGAGGTCCAGGACGAGGTCGGCTTCGGGGAACCGGAGGCGCACCACGCGGTCTAACCCGGCCTGATCGATGGCGATCAAGGGCTGGCCGGCGAGCTTGCGCAGGAACTGACAGAACGGGGGCGGTGTAGGTGGCGCGGGCGGGCGGAGGGCGGTGCGGTGGAACGCCTTGCCCCCGAGGTCGAGGGCGAGGGCCCCGCTCGGGCGGAAGACGCGCAGGAAGAACGCGTTCCCCACCTGGTGGACCTTGGCAAGCCGCGCCCCCACCAACTCCCGCGCTTCCTCCATGGCCTTGCGGAGCTCGATCCCCTCCATAGTTCTTTGCGGGTGCGTTTAAGAAGTCCGCTTCTGTTTGTCCTCGTACATCCGGGCGTCGGCGGCCTCCAAGAGCTCGCGGATCGATTGGCGGCTCTCCAGGGACCACGTCACCCAGCCCACGTCGATGGTCAAGGGTATGTCCGGCAGGTGCTCGCGGTTCCACTCCTCGACCGCGGTCCGCAGGCGCTGGACGACGGCGTCCACCGGGGACGGGGTCTCCGGGAGGACGATCAGGAACTCATCGCCTCCATAGCGGATCACCCAGTCGCTTTCCCGCAGTGTCTTGCGGATCACGTGGGCGATCTCCCGGAGCACCTCGTCCCCCTTGGCATGGCCGAGGCGGTCGTTGACCCGTTTGAACCCGCGCAGGTCGGCCATCAGCAGCGTGAACGAGCGGCCGTAGCGCTGGGAGCGCTTCAGCTCGCCGTGGATGCTCTCGTCGAAGTAGTGGCGGTTAAAGAGGCCGGTGAGCGGGTCGCGCATCGCCTTCTGCTTGAGCATCCCCTCGGTTTGCACCTGGTCGGTGATGTCCCACAGGTCCACCAGGTGCGCCTGACGGCGCTGGTACTCCATGGGGTAGGTGCGCACGAGGAGCCAGACCGTGCTCGTATCCTTGCGCACGGCGCGGGCTCGGACCCCCGCCCGCCGCACGCCGGCGTCGCCCCCCACCACGGAGGCGCGCTCGTCGGGATGGAGGATCTGCCACCACGGGCGCATGGCGAGGAGTTCATCGCGGGAGTAGCCGAACAGCTCCACCGCCCGCTCGTTGGCGTAGCAGAGGCGGTCCCCTTGGGTCACGAGGAATCCGGCCATGCAGTTCTCCGCCAGGATGCGGAACAACTCGTGCTGCTCAGCCATTTCCTGAAGGAGCTGCGCATGTTGAAGGGCGGTCACGCCCATCCGCGCCAAATCCTGGAGAACTTGCAAACAAGGGCGGTCGGGCTTGGCCCCATCCCGGGGGTCGTCCACCGAGATCACCCCGAGGATCCCATCTTCCGATTCCATCGGGGTAAGAAGCAGATCGTTTGGATGCCAACCGTCGGGGCACAGGAACCGGCGCCGGCTGGTCACACGGGGCTGAATGTCGTCGGAACCGGCACGGATGTCGTACGAGCCCCCAACCCGGAACTCGGGGGCGAACCGGGCACCGCTGACGGTGCCGCCTTCGGCCACAAACCGCTGGAGCACGGCCGCATCAGCGGTGGTGAGGCCCTGTGCTGCATAGGCGCGGACACGCGATTGGGAGGACGCGGAGGCGGTGATCGGCTGCTCGTAGAGGCTGACCACAACCCGCCGGAACGGCGTTTGCCGGAGCACCGCATCGGCAAGGGCCTCCACCACCGCCTGGACAGGCCGCTCCACCGGGTCTGTGCCAGATCTCGTGTCGGGGCTCGCCTCGCCTTGTTGTCTATACAATCCAATGTTCATGGCCGCCCCTAAAAGCCCCACCCGCCTCTATTCCAATTCTAGGGCGGCGTCACCCCTGACGCCAACCACCGCCCGAGGGGCAGCGGCATGCCAAGGTGCAGGTTTCAAGACGAATGTCCTCGGTTTCGTTGAACCGGTTCCTTGGGCATCGAGATCTTCTCTTCTACGATTTATTGACCTTTTCTCGAGGTGGGGGTGGAGTTGGAGCTGCAGGAGTGGTTGGCCGTGTGCCAAGCGGTGAGTCTGACGGCGGCGAGCAAAGAGCGCGTCTATTGGGGCGTGGGTGGGGCATGCCTGATCGCCAACACCATCCTGCTTGCTTTGGCTGCGTACGTGAGCCGCGCGGCGTGGCTGGAGGAGTGGCGGTACCTCACCACAGCGCTGGCGGTGATCGGCGTTGGGGTGGGTGCATACTGGCTGGCCATCCAGCACCGCCTCGGACGCGAGGCCGCCCACTGGCAAGGGCTCCTGCGCCAGTTGGAGGGGGAGTTTGCCGGGGCTGAGTTCCACCGCAGCGCGCTGCGGCTTCTCAAAGGGCAGCCGGTGCGTACGCCCACGACCACGCTCCATTTCGACGAGTGGTGCCCCGAGGTGGCGCGCCTGGGCTGGTTTGCCCGCGGCGCAGCCCGGCTGATGGTACCCCTCGTTCCCACGCTGTTCCTGATCGCCTGGATCCTGGTGGGCCTCACCCCGTGGCTCGCTGGATAGACGCGCATCTCTCGCGCCTCGCCAGGCGAAGACCTGTTCCCTTGGGCTCACGTCCTCGATGGCGGCTGGGGAGGGATTCAGAACGGTGGGAACACCGCAAACAGATCGCACGCATTGGCCCAGGTGACGGCGGCGATCACCTCCAGCGGCTGCCGGTGGAGCTCGGCCAGGCGCACCGCGACCAGCCGCACCTTGAGCGGGTCGTTGCGCTGGCCGCGCAACGGCTCTGGCGGGAGGTACGGGGCGTCGGTCTCCAGAAGCACCCGATCGAGCGGCACCCGGGCCATCGCCCGGCGCAGCCCCTCGTTCTTGGCATAGGTGAGCGGGCCCCCGATCCCGATGTAGAGGCCGAGCCGGACCACCTGTACCGCCATCGCCTCGTCCCCGGAGAAGGCGTGGACCACCCCCCGTACCGGCCCCTCCTCAGAAAGCACCTCCCGGAACGCGTCCCACGCTGCCCGCTGGTGGAGGATCACCGGGAGGTCGAGCTTCCTGGCCAGGCGGAGCTGGGACCGGAAGGCCCGCACCTGGACGTCCCGGGGCGAGAGGTCGCGGTAGAAGTCCAGCCCGCACTCCCCCACGGCCACGGCCCCCGCCCGCAGGAGCCCCTCCAGGCGCCGCTCGGTCTCCGCTCCAAAGGTCTTGGCATCGTGAGGATGGACCCCGCAGGAGGCGAAGACGAACGAGTGTTTTCGCGCCAAGTCCAGGGATGCTGCCGAGGATCGGAGGTCTGTCCCGACGTTGAGGACGGCCACGCTCTCCTGGCGGAGCGTGCGCAGGACCTGGTCGCGGTCCTCCCCGAACTGGGAGAAGTCGAGGTGGGCGTGGGTGTCGAACAGTCTCAATGGTCCCGTCCCATGAGATCGCGAAACCACTTGCTCTGCAGGGGGCGCTCAAAGCGGATCCAGCTCTGCCAGCGCAGGTACCACGCGAAGAGAACGCCAGCTGCGGGGAGGCCGAGGGCAACCAACACGGTCAGCCACCTTGGTGCCTGGACGGCGTTCCAGAATCGGGCGAACACCCAGGACATCGCGCCGAGGTAGAGGCCGACGACCAGAGTGGCCAGGCGAAGCCGTGCGTCACTGTGGTTGAGGGGCAGGCGCGGATACCACTGGAACCAAAGGCGCTTGTGTAGCTCCGCGTAGCAGTCATGGCAGTAGGGCGCGAGGCGTACGCAATAGAAGACGACGACCATGAGTTCGTGCGGGTTGAGGATCTCCTTTCGGCAACTGGCGCACCTGATCTCGGCTGTAGGATGGCTCCCCATGTCCGTTCACTCAGGGTTTCCGTTCAACGGTGTGGAAGGCTTGGCCGAGGGCACGGAGGAGGTCGGTGGGGAGAACGGCGCGGGGGGAGCGGCCGTGGGTGAGGAGCTCCGCGGCCCGGCCGTGCACGTAGGTTCCGACCACGGCCGCGCCGAGCGGGCTCGCCCCGCCCGCCCACAGGCCGCCGATCGCCCCGGCCAACACGTCCCCGGAGCCTCCGTGGGCGAGGGCGGTATTCCCGGTGATGTTGAGATACACGTCTCCGTCTGGGGAAGCGATGGCGGTGGGTGGCCCTTTCAGGGCCACCACCGCCTGGAAGTTGCGGGCAGCTTCCCGCGCCCACCGGATCTTGTCGGCCACCACTTGGTCCGCGTCCTTCCCCACCAGGCGGGCGAACTCGCCCGGGTGGGGCGTAAGCACGAGCTCCCCATGTTTCTTGGCGAGGAGCTTGGGCGCCTGGGCCAGGGCGTAGAGGCCATCGGCATCCACTACCAGCCGTGATGCCTGGGCGGTGATGAGGGCCCGCACCACCTCCGCCGGCCCCGGTCCCCGGCCGAGGCCCGGCCCCACCACGATCACGTCCATCCCCTCCGCCCATCGCAGGGCCTCCTCGGCCGCTTCCGGGGCGAACATCCCGTCCGCCCCCGCCGGGGCGAAGTGGACCAGGGCCTCGGGGACGAGCCCGGCCACGATCGGATAGATCGGTTCCGGGCACAGGACGTGCACCAGCCCCGCCCCAGCCCGCAACGCCCCTTGCGCGGCCAGGGCCGCCGCCCCGGACATCCCCACCGCTCCCCCGACGATCAGGACCCGGCCGAACGTGCCCTTGTGGCCGTGGCGAGGCCGCGGCGGGAGGAACGAGGTACAGAGCGCGGCAGAGATGACCTCCGCCACCGGCGCGATCCCCTCCCACGCCGCCGGGGGATAGGCCACCTCCACCACGCGCACCTCCCCGCACCGCTCCGCCGCTGGCGGCAGGAGATGGCAGGCCTTCAGCGCCCCCATGGCCAAGGTCAGGTCGGCCCGTACCGCCGGCCCCGGGATCGCCCCGCTGTCCGCGAGGAGGCCAGACGGAACATCCATCGCTACCACGGGCGCCTTGACCTCGCGGAGGAGCTCGATCGCCGTCCGGGGAAGCCCCCGCGCCGGCCCCGCCAACCCCACCCCTAGGATCCCATCGAGAACCAAATCGGCCCGCTCTAACTGCGGCATTGCAGAACCCAAGTCCTGGGCAGTGTTCACCACGGTTAGCCCCTCAGGAAACGAGGCGGCGAATGCCCGCATCTCCTCCGCCGCCGACCCGGTGGGCTCACCGAGGACGAGCGCATGCGGTTCCGCCCCCCACAGCCCGAGCCAGCGGAGGGCGCACAGGGCGTCCCCGCCGTTGCCCCCCCGGCCGCACACGGCCACAACCCGCTTCCCATGGAGCTCCGGCCACCACCGCCGCATCTCCTCCGCCGCCCCCCGCCCGGCGGACTCCATGAGGAGCAGGGACGACACCCCCAGCTCCTCCGCCCGGCGGTCCACCGCGCGGATAACCTCACCAGAAAACACCTTCAGCACGGGCTCATTGTAGATGGCCATCTCGGTCGCGCCAAAGGCGCACCACCTCCCCGCCCACGTCGGCGACGGTTCGTCCGGTGACGTCGATCCAGTGCACGCCCTCCTCGGCCCGGAACCATGTCAGCTGCCGTCGGGCGTAGGCCCGGGTAGACCGGACGATGCGGCGCTTGGCCTCCGCGAGGTCGAACTCCCCTGCAAAGTGCTGGAACAGCTCCCGGTACCCGATGGTGCGGGCGACCTGGGATTCCGGAGGGGCCCCGCGCTCCCACAGCCGTCGCGCCTCGCCCACCAGCCCCTGGGCGAACATCCGTTCTACCCGGGCCTCGATCCGCTGATGCACCTCCCGCCGGTCGAGCACCAGCCCCACCTTGACCAGGGGCCATGGAAACGGGGCCTCCTGGCCCCAGAACGAGGAAATGGGGCGACCGGTCTTGCGGTACACCTCCAGGGCCCGCACCAGGCGCACCCGGTCCCCAGGGTGGATGCGCCGCGCCGCCTCCGGGTCCGCCCGCACGAGCTCAGCCCGCAGCTCCTCGATCGGCCGCTGCGCCAGCTCCCTCCGCAGGGCGGGGTCGCCCGGGGGCCCGGGGAACAGGCCCCGGGTCAGGGCCCGCACGTAGAGGGTGCTCCCCCCGACGACGATCGCCCGCCGCCCCCGGGCGTGGATCTCGGACACGATCCGCTCGCAATCCCGGCGGAACATGGCCGCGTCGTAGCGGGCACTCGGGTCGAGCATGCCCACCAGATGGTGTGGCACGCGGGCCAGGACCTCCGGGGGCGGCCGGTCCGTGCCCACGGCGAGATCGCGGAAGATGGTCCGGGCGTCGGCGGAGATGACCTCGGCCCCGGCCCGCTCCGCCACCCACGCCGCCACCGCGGACTTCCCGACCGCGGTCGGGCCCACGAGCAACAGCACCGTCCTCCTGGCCTCAAGAGCCGACGGCGTCTCGGTGAACATGCGGCGACTTTGCCGGGGTGGCGTTCACTCCTCCGAGAGAAGGAGCCCCCGCAGGTAGCGCAGGGACCGTTGGCGGGCCGGGTACTTCAGCTTCTCCAGAGCCTTGAGCTCGAGCTGGCGGACCCGTTCCCGGGTGATCTCGAACTGGGTGGCCACCTCCTTCAGCGTGCGGGGGTGGCCGTCGAGGAGCCCGTACCTGAGCTCCAGGATCTCCCGCTCTCGGGGATCGAGATCGACCAGGGCCTTCTTGAGCTCCTCGCGGAGCTTGGCCCGCAGCGCCTCTCGGGCCGGGGAAGGAGCGGAATCGTCGGCGATGAAGTCCCCGAGCGTTTCGTCGTCCTCGTCCGAAAGCGGCCGCTCCAGCGAGGTCGTATGGGCGGCGACCTGCTCGATCTTCTTCACCCGGTCCACGCTCGTGCCGAGGAGCTCGGCCAGCTCCTCGTAGGTGGGGGGAGAGCCGTGTTGGCGGATGTACTCCCGCCGCAGCCGATGCAGTTCCTGCACGGCTTCGATGGTGTGCACCGGGATGCGGATCGTCCGGGCCTGGTCGGCGATGGCCCGGGTGATGGCCTGGCGGATCCACCACGTGGCGTAGGTGGAGAACTTGTACCCTTTCCGCCAGTCGAACTTCTCCACCGCCCGCATCAGGCCCATGTTTCCCTCTTGGATGAGGTCGAGGAACGAGAGCCCCCGGTGCATGTAGCGCTTGGCGATGGACACCACCAGGCGTAGGTTGGACACGGCCAGTCGCTCCCGGGCCGCCTCCCCGTCCTGGGCCTGCCGCTCCAGCTCCGCCCGTCGCGCCGGGGGGATGTTCTTCTCCCGCGCCAGCTCCGCCGCCGCCTCCCGGCCGGCCTCGATCCGTTGGGCCAGCTCCACCTCCTCCTCCTTGGTGAGGAGGGGGACCCGGCCGATCTCCCGGAGGTAGGTCCGCACCGGATCGCGGCCCCGCTCCTCCGGTTCCTCCTCCGGTTCTGCCTCAGCCAGCTCGACGAGGAACGGCAACACCTCGGCCAGTTCCTCGTCCGCCGGTTCGGCCATCGCCCCTTCCCGCTGCTCGGGGGGGCCGACCTCGAGATCGTCGGGCATCATCACCGCCTCCGCAGGAGCCGAAGCCGCTCCTGGCAAAGCGTCTGGAACTGCATGTTGAGCCGGCGGACTTCCTCCCCATCCCCGGCCGCCTCGGCGGCCTTGAGACGAGCCCGCACCTCGTCCATCCGTCGGCTCAAGCGGGGGAGGTACACGAACCGGACCAGGGCGTCCTCCATCGCTCGGTCCTCGTCGGAAAAGGACAGCTCCAGAAGGGCCAGCCGCGTCAGGTGGCCCACATGCTCGGGGTCGAGCTCACCGGCCAGCCCTGCCGCCGTCGGCGTCCCCCCCACCCGCCGGAGCTCCCACCACTTCTCCACGATGGGACGATATTCCGGGCGGAAATCTTGGATTTCAAGGTCGACGATGGCCTTGTCAGGAAGCTTTCCCGCGATGAGAAAATGTAACACCAATTCCTCCGGGCCCAGCCCCGCGCCGCGCTCCGTCGTCCGCGGGGTTGGCCGGCCCCGGCCGCGCAGGAACGCCCGCACCTCCTCCTCGGGGAGGGAGAGGAGATCGGCCAACCCGTACGTTAGCTCGTGCTCGAGCGGGAGGCTCTTTTTAACCTCCGACCACAACCCCTTGGCCTCGGCCAACGCTGCCTCCTTGCCCTCGATGGTGGCCAGGTCATGCCGCTCGGCCAGGGATTCCAGGAAGAACCGATGGAACGGGCGGGCCTCGGCCATCACCGCGTGGGCGGCATCCACTCCGTGCCTCCGCACGAGAGTGTCCGGGTCCTCTCCCGGGGGGAGGGTGGCCACCTCCACCTGCAGCCCGGCCCCGCGCAGGATGGCCAGGCCCCGCAACGTGGAGCTCTCCCCGGCCGCGTCCCGGTCGTAGGCGATCACCACCCGGTCCGTGTACCGGGCCATGAGCCGGGCCTGGGCCTCGGTGAGCGCGGTGCCCATGGAGCCCACCGTCTCCTCGATCCCCGCCGTCTGGAAGCTGATGACGTCGGTGTAGCCCTCGACGAGCACCACCCGTGCCCGGCGGCGGATGGCGTCCTTGGCCGAGTCGAGCCCGTAGAGGAGCGTGCCCTTGGTGAAGAGCGGGGTATTCGGGACGTTCAGGTACTTGGGCTCCCCGGAGAAGCTGCGCCCGGCGAACGCCACCGGCCGGCCTTGGTCGTCGTGGATGGTGAACATCACCCGATCGCGAAACCGGTCGTAGTAGCCCCGCTCCCCGGCCACCACCAGGCCCAGGTCCCGCAGCACCTCGAGGCCCATCCGCCCCAGGGCCCGGATGAGGTTGTCCCACCCGTCCGGGGCGTACCCCAACCGGTACCTCTGCCACAGGTCCTTCCCGATCCCCCGTCCGACCAAGTGGTCGCGGGCTTTTGCCCCTCGCGGGCCGAGGAGCTCCCGGGCGAAGTAGCCAGCCACCTCTTCGCTCGCCCGGTAGAGCTTGGCCTTCCCCTCCCCTCCCCGCAGCTCCACCCCCGCTTCCTGGGCGAGACGGGCGAGGGCCTCGGGGAAGGACAAGCGCTCGATGCGCATCAGGAACCCGATCGCATCCCCGCCCACGTTGCAGCCAAAGCAGTGCCAGAGGCCCTTGTCCGGGGACACCATGAGGGATGGGGTGTCGTCGGGATGGAACGGACATCGTCCCTTGAACCGCTGGCCGGCCGGCTTCAGGGTGATGTAACGGCCGATCAGGTCCACGATGTTCACCCGCGCCTTGACCTCGTCCACCTCAGGGCTTGCCATCGTTCGGCTCCTGAAGGTACGGGTTCCGCTCCCGTTCCGTGGCGAGGTCGGTCTCCGGACCGTGGCCGGGGAGGATTCGCCACCCGTCCCCAAGCCCAAGCAGGCGGGCCAGGGACCGACCGAGGGCCTCCCATGACCCGCCGGGGAGGTCGGACCGGCCCACCGAACCGGCGAACAGGACGTCCCCCACAAGCGCCACCCGCCCCCGTTCCCAGAGATAGGCCACCGAGCCCGGGGAGTGCCCGGGCAGGTGCCACACCACGAGCTCCTCCCGGCCGAGGGGCAGGCGATCCCCGTCCTGGAGTGGCCGGGCTAGAGGCGGAGGTTTTCGGCCCATCGCCCAGAACGTGGCCTGCTCGTCGGGGTGGTAGAGGATGGGGGCCCCGGTGCGGGCCTGGACGAGCTCGGCGGCGTCGGCGTGGTCGAAGTGGCCATGGGTGAGGAGCACGTAGCGGAGCGTGCACCCCGCCAGGGCTTGCCGGAGTTGGGGATGGTCATCCCCGGGGTCCACCAGCGCCGCCTCCCCGTCCGCCAGGATCAGGTAAGCGTTGGTGTACAGGGGACCGACCACGAACCGGCGGAACTCCATTCAGCCCTCCCACCCGGACAAGGCTTGGGCACAGGCCAGGACCCCCACATCGCCGAACCCTGCGATCTGGAGGGCACGCACGGCCTCGGCGACGGTGGCCCCGGTGGTGATCACGTCGTCCACGAGAAGGACGCCTTCCCCGTGCCCCAAGCGGCGGGCCCGGAAGAGATCGTGCATGGTCCGTTCACGTTCCTCCCGCGGCCGACCCACCTGGGGCGGGGTGGAGCGGACCTTGACGAGGAGGCTGCGGAACGGGAGGCTGAGGGCCCGAGCTATCTCCCGAGCGATGAGTTCCGCCGCGTGGTACCCCCGGGCCCGCAGCCGCGCCGGGTCCGGGGGAACACACGTCACTGCTTTCACCGCGGAGGACGCCGACAAACCCTGGTCTTCACGGTCCGCAACCAGACCGGCTACGAGCTGTCCCAATGGACGGGCCAGCGCCCGCTCGCCCTCGTACTTCAGGGCCCGTACCAGCACCCGCAGGCCTCCCTCATACGGCCCCAGCGACCGCGCCCACGCATACAACCGCCCTTCCACCGCGCACGCGCGGCACAGGTCAACCCCCTCCGCGATCCCCACCCCGCACACGGCGCACACCGCGCCCCCCCAGCGGGGGAGGTCGGCCAGGCACGCCCCACACAGGGGAGACAACCCTGTCACCGGTCCGTCGCACAGGAAGCACCGGGGCCGGAACAGGAGCCCCACCAGTCCCGCCGCGATCGGCGAAGCCTTAGGAGACGATGAACTTGGCGACATCCAAGAGCCTCGCCGCGTAGCCCCACTCGTTGTCGTAGAAGGCGACAACCTTCACCACGTCGAGGGCCTTGGACAGGACCATGTTGTAGGCGACGGCCACGACGCAAGAACGGTCGCGGGCGATGACGTCGCTCGAGACGATCGGGTCTTCGTCCACCTCCATGACCTCGCCCAGCGGGCCCTTGGCCTTCTCGCGGAACGTGTCGTTGAGGGCCCTCAGGGCTTCCTTCATCGCCTCTTTGGGGTTGGAGCTGGAGCTGGGGAGCGGCCGCTTGAGCTTGGCCACGAAGTCCGACACCGAACCGCACGGCACCGGGACGCGCATCGCGATCCCGTCCAACTTGCCGGCGAGGTCGGGGAAGATGGCGGGGATGGACCGGGCGGCCCCGGTGGAGGTGGGGATGATGTTCGCCGCCGCCGCCCGCGCCCGGGCGAGGTCGGAGTGGGCCGCGTCCACCAGCCGCTGGTCGGCGGTGTACCCGTGCACCGTGGTCAGGAACCCGTATTCAATTCCGAACGACTCGTGAAGGACCTTCACCACCGGGCCGAGGGAGTTGGTGGTACAGGACGCGGCAGACACGATGTCCGGCTTCCCCCGGTCCAGGTATTGACCCTCATTCACGCGCCACAGGATCTGGAGGACCTCCGCGCTCTCCTCGCCGCGGGGCGGGGCGGTGATGAGCACCTTCTTCGCCCCGGCCTTGAGGTGGGCCCCGGCCTTCTCCGGGTCACGGAACACGCCGGTGGCCTCGACCACCACGTCCACCCCGAGCACCTTCCACGGGAGCTTCGCCGGGTCGGCCTCGGCCAGGAGCTGGACCGACTTGCCCCCGATCTTAAGGGCGTTCCCCGCCAAGCCCACCGGGAGGTCATACCGGCCGTACACCGTATCCCAGCGCAGGAGGTACGCTGCCCATGTGCCGTCCACTCCGCCCTTTTTCTTGTCGAAGAACGCGAGATCGTTCACGGCCACGATCTCCACCGCTGGGTCTTTCGCCGCGATGCGGGTGAAGACTCGCCCGATCCGCCCAAACCCGTTAATGGCTACCTTGACCACAATTCCTCCTTCCTACCGGCACGTCGCCGGTCAGCTCCGGACGGAAGCTTGGGGCGAGCAAGCTCCCTTGCCGGACCATCACCGGCTGGTCGCCCAGCCGCGCCAGCACCTCCACGCCGCTGCCCACCCGGCGCACGAGCGGGGCGCGGATGAACACGGCCGGGACGTCACCAAGCCCATCGGCGGACACCACCGTCGCGAACGAGTCCACTTGGCGGCCAGTGGCATTGCGTTCCACGGCGATGTCGATGACCCCGAAGAACCGTTCAGGCCAGTTCGTGATCTCGCGGGCCAGGAGCACCATCCCCGCGCAGGTCCCGAACGCCGGGAGCCCCTCTCGCAGAGCCTGTCCCAGTGGCTCGGCGAGCCCGTCCCGGGCCATGATCCGCCACATCGCCGTGGGCTCCCCGCCCGGGAGGACGATGCCGGCAAGGCCGTGCAGATGCTCCGGGCGCAGGACGGGCCGTCCTGTGGCGCCAAGGCGATCGAGCACGCGGAGGTGCTCCCGGACGTGCCCTGAACCGCAAGGACCCCGATCGTCATCGATGCTGCATGAGCTCCCGCTCGGGGATCTCCTCGATGGCGAGCCCAGGCATGGCCTCGCCGAGCCCAGCCGAGACCTCGGCCAGGAGCTGCGGATCGTCGTAGTGGGCGCAGGCGAGCACGATCGCCCGGGCCCGCTTCTCCGGGTTCTCGCTCTTGAAGATCCCCGAGCCCACGAATACGCCATCCGCCCCGAGCAGGCGCATCAACGCCGCGTCGGCCGGGGTGGCGATCCCGCCGGCGGCGAAGTTGACCACCGGAAGCCGCCCCTGCTCCTGGATGGACTCCAGTACCTCCACCGGGGCCCCGAGCTCCTTGCCGTAGCTGACAAGCTCGGCGCGGGACATGCCGGACAGGCGCCGGATCTGGTCGTTCAGGACTCGCATGTGGCGCACGGCCTCCACCACGTTTCCGGTCCCGGCCTCGCCCTTGGTGCGGATCATCGCCGCCCCCTCGGAGATCCTGCGGGCGGCCTCACCCAGGTCCCGGCACCCGCATACGAACGGGACCTGGAACTGCCACTTGTCGATGTGGTGGAACGGATCGGCTGGGGTGAGGACCTCGCTCTCGTCGATGAAGTCCACCCCGAGGGCCTCGAGGATCCTGGCCTCGGCGATGTGGCCGATCCGGCATTTGGCCATGACCGGGATGGACACCGCGGCCTGGATCTCCTTGATCTTCTTGGGGTCGGCCATGCGGGCCACGCCCCCTGCGGCCCGGATGTCCGCCGGGACCCGCTCCAGGGCCATCACCGCCACCGCCCCCGCCTCCTCCGCGACACGCGCCTGTTCGGCGGTGGTGACGTCCATGATGACCCCGCCCTTGAACATCTCGGCGAACCCCGTTTTCACCCGATAGGTGCCCTTCTCCATCGCCCCCACCTCGCGCGAAAAAAGCTTGCGCAGATCATTATAGCGAGTGGTAACCTCCCCGCACCCTGGAGCCGGCGGGAGGGATCGAACCTCCGGCCTGCGGTTTACGAAACCGCTGCTCTGCCTGCTGAGCTACGCCGGCTTGAGAAGCCGACCAAACTTGGTTCCGGCGGGAATCTTAGTCCTAGACGGCTCCATCCGCAAGGCCACGTCCCGTCCAGGGGACGATGGCCGGCGGCAAGGGATGGGGACACGGCCGACCCTCGGTTGCTCCTCCCCCGGCGTGGTTATAATGGAAGGCTATAATGGAAGGCCATGACGGGAGATCTGGTTGGCATCGATATTGGGTCGCTCACCGTGAAGGTAGCGCTGGTGGACGAGGGGGGCACGGTGAGGTGGGAGGCCTACCAACCCGCCCATGGCGACCCCCTCCACACCACCCTCTCCATCCTGGAGCGGCTCTTCCGTGAGCACGACCCGTCCCAGCTGCGCGGGGTGGGGGTCACCGGATCCGGGGGCCGGCTTCTGGGGGAGATCCTGTCCGTCCAATATGTGAACGAACTTGTGGCCCAAACGCGCGCCGTGCAGGTGTACCATCCCGAGGTCCGCACCGTGATCGAGATCGGGGGGCAGGACTCCAAGCTCCTCATCCTCGATCATCAGGATGGCCGTCCGGTCTTGGTGGACTTCTCCCTCAACACCCAATGCGCCGCGGGGACGGGATCGTTCTTGGAGCAGCAAGCCGCGCGGCTCGGCCTCGCCATCGAAGAGTTCGCCGCGCTCGCCGTCCAGGCCCAAGACCCCCCGTACATCGCCGGCCGGTGTGCGGTGTTTGCCAAATCCGACATCGTCCACCTCCAGCAGGTGGGGACCCCGCTCCCTGAGGTCCTGGGGGGGCTGTGTCTCGCGCTCGCCCGCAACTTCCTGTCCGACGTGGGGCGGGGGCGGGAGTTCCGGCGGCCGATCCTGTTCCAGGGGGGGCTGTCCAAGAACCAGGGCATGGTGCGCGCGTTCGAGGCGGTGCTCGGCCTCCGGGCCGGGGAGCTCATCGTCCCCCGCCACCAGGTGCTGATGGCCGCCATCGGCGCCGCCTTGATGGCCGGAGAGCGGGACGGGCAGCCATTTCGGTGGGAGGAGGAACGGAGCAGGCTCGTGCGGGCCATGGAGGAGCAGCGCCGCGGCGGGCCCGGGGGCCATGTCCGGCTCACCGGCGCCACCCTGACCGCCCCCACTGGGCCGTGCACCGCTGGCGCCACCGCCGGGTACCTCGGGATCGATGTGGGATCGGTGAGCACAAAGGCGGTGGCCATCGACGAGGAGGGACAGCTCGTGGCCAAGGTGTACCTGCGCACCCGGGCCGATCCGCTGGGCGCGGCCCGGGACTGCCTCCGCCAGCTCAGGGGGGACCTCAGCGGCGCGTTCCGGGTGCGTGGGGTAGGGGTGACCGGGTCGGGCCGGGAGCTCGTGGGCCGGTACGTCCGGGCGGACGTGGTCAAGAACGAGATCACCGCCCAGGCCCGGGCGGCGGCGTTCATCGACCCGGAGGTGGACACGATCTTCGAGATCGGCGGCCAGGACTCCAAGTTCATCCGCCTGGAGGATGGAGTGGTGGTGGACTTTTCCCTGAACAAGGCGTGCGCCGCCGGGACGGGGTCGTTTTTGGAGGAGCAGGCGGCCCGGCTGGGCCTTTCGATCGCGGACCTGATCGAGCTCGCCCTTGCTGCCCCTGAGCCCACCCGCCTGGGGGAGCGGTGCACGGTGTTCATGGAATCGGATCTCATCCACCACCAGCAGCGGGGGCGGACGAAGATGGACCTCGCCGCCGGGCTCGCCTATTCCGTGGCCATCAACTACCTCAACCGGGTGGTGGGGGATCGCCCGATTGGGAAGAGGATCCTGTTCCAGGGCGGTGTGGCCGGGAACCGGGCGGTGGTGGCCGCCTTGGAGAACCTGGTGGGCCGGCCCGTGCGGGTGCCGCCGCACTTCGAGGTCACCGGGGCCCTCGGGGCGGCCCTCATCGCCAAGGAGGCCTTGACATGACCAGGTTCCCCGGGTTCGACCTCGCTGACCGCACCTACCGTACCCGCCAGTTCACGTGCCGCGGCTGCCCCAACGTGTGCCGCATCACCGAGGTACGGTTCGGGGAGGAACGCCCGTTCTACTACGGCGCCCGCTGCGACCGGTACGAGGTGCGGCCCGAGGCAAAGCGCCTCGAGCCCGACCTCTTCCGAAGGCGGGAGGCGATCCTGTTCAACCCGGAGGGGGAGCACAAGGACCTGGAGGGCGTGCTCCGCTTCCCTCCGGACGGGGAGGTGCGGGGCCGGGTGGGGGTCCCCCGGGCCCTGCTCACCTGGGACCTGTTTCCGTTCTTCCGGGAGTTCTTCCGGGCCCTGGGGTACGAGGTCGTCCTGTCCCCCCTCACCCACCAGGGGCTGGTCCGGTCGTCCCTGACGGCGGCCCCGGCCACCGCCTGCCTCCCGGTGAAGGTTGTGCACGGCCACGTGGAGGAGCTGGTCGAGGCGGGCATCGACCGCCTGTTCCTCCCGGCCCTCATCGATGCCGACCACCCCACCACCCGCACCAAGACCAACTACAACTGCCCCCTCGTGCAGGCCCAGCCGTACATCCTCAGTGCGCAGTTCGACTTCCGGACGCTTGGGGTGGAGGCGATCACCGACCCCATCCACTTCTACCCGTGGTTCTACGGGAAGGCCCGGCTCATCCAGGAGCTGGGGGGGCTGGCCCGCCGGCTGGGGGCGGGGTCGCGGGAGGCGGAGCGGGCGATCGCTCAGGCCATGGCCACCCAACGGGAGGCGCAGGCCGGGCTCCGGGCCCTCGGGGAGGAGGCGCTGGCCCGGGTGGCCGGCGGGGCCCTGGGGGTGGTGGTGCTCTCCCGGAGCTACAACGGCTGTGACCGGGGGCTGAACCTCACCGTGCCGGAGAAACTGGCCGCGCTTGGGGCTTTGCCCATCCCCGTGGACGCGCTCCCGTGGGAGGAGGTGGATGTCGACCCCCTGTACCCGTTCATGCAATGGCACGGGGGCAAGCGGATCCTCGCCGCGGCGGAGATCGTCCGCCGTACGGAGGGCCTATGGGCGGTGCACCTATCCCACTTTAACTGCGGACCGGACTCGTTCATCGCCCACTACCTCCGGGAGGCCCTGCGGGGGAAGCCGTTCCTCACCCTGGAGCTGGATGAGCATTCCGCCGATGCCGGGGTCATCACCCGGCTGGAGGCGTACCTGGACTCGGTGGCCGCCCTCACGCACAAGCCCAGGCCGGCGGCGGCCCGGCCCCTGGCCCGGCCGCGGGCGGCGTTCGACCGCACCAAGACCATTTACCTCCCGTACATGTGCGACCACAACCATGCGTTCACCGGGGCCCTCCGCCGCTTCGGGTTCCACGCGGAGACGCTTCCCCCACCGGACGAGGAGAGCCTGACCCTCGGGCGCAAACACTCCACCGGCGGGGAGTGCCTCCCGTTCATCCTCACCACCGGGGACTTCCTGAAGCTCGTGCGCCGGAAGGATTTCAACCCGGCCAGGTCGGCCCTGTTCATGCCCACGAGCAGCGGCCCGTGCCGGTTCTGCCACTACTTCGCCGCCCAGCGGCTGATCCTGGAACGCCTCGGATGCGCGGTGGACTTCATCTCCCTCGAAGCGTACGGCGGTTACACCATCGAGGACCTGGGCACCGCGTTTCGCCGCACCGCCTGGTACGGGATCGTCGCCGTGGACTTCCTGCAGAAGCTCCTGTGGCGGACGCGCCCCTACGAGGCGGTGCGGGGGACCGCGAGCGCCGTGTACCGGGAGGCGTTGCGCACGGTGGAGGAAGCCCTCGCCCAACGGGGGATCAAGGGGTTGCTGGCGGTTCTCCCCGGGGTGGTGGCCCGGTTTTCCGGGATTGAGCTTCGCCCGGAGGAGCGGCCGCTCGTGGGCATCGTGGGCGAGATCTACGTGCGGGCCAACCCGTTCAGCAACGCCGGCCTCGTCGACCTCGTGGAGGAGCTGGGCGGAGAGGTGCGCATCGCCCCGGTGGCGGAATGGCTGAACTACAGCATGTACAAAAAACAAGGGGACAGCCGGGTTCGCCGGGACTGGCCGGCCTACTTCAAGGCCCGTCTGGAACGGTATGTTCTCCGGCACGATGAGCACCGGGTGGCCGAGCTCTGCCGGGGCGCGGTCGCCCCCTGGGAGGCTGAGGAACCCACCACCCCCGAGGTGGTACGCCACGCCGAACCGTACATCTCCGAGGCGTACCGTGGCGAGCCGGTGCTCACGGTGGGGAAGGCCATCGACTACGCCCTCACGGGGTTCGACGGGATCATCAACGTGATGCCGTTCAGCTGCATGCCGGGGACGATGGTGGCCGCGGTGTCCACCCGGGCCAAGCGTGACCATGGGATCCCCTGGCTCAACCTCACGTTCGACGGCCAGGAGCAGGCCCACCTGCGCACCCGGCTGGAGGCGTTCCTCCATCAGGCGGACCTCCACCGGCGCGTCGGGAAGGGGGGCTAGGCTGTTCTGTTTCAACGCAATGTTACAGTGGGGAACGATCCGCGCTACCTTAGAGAAGGGACGAGGGTAACCGCGGCAAACTCACCGGGAATCCGACAGAGACCTGCCAGGCGTGCCGTTCGCAATGGAAGAGGGACCGCTGGCCATCAAACATCAAGGTCTGAGCCCACAGCCTTCCTTACACAAACGACGCCACAAAGTAGTACAGTCCAACAAAGAAGATTGGGGCGTAGACGAGAAGCAGCTTCGTGACGAGGCCGGTGATCGCCATGCCCCGGGCCGACGAGCGGAGGCCAAGGCTCCCAAACACGAGCCGGCAAATCCAAAGGCTGGCAGGCAAAGGAGATCAACCCGCCCCCTTGGCCCCCACCGCCTCCGCCACGTCCGGGAGGTCGAGGGAGGCCAGGCGGGCCTTGAGCGGCACCCCGTCGCGGCTCCAGCCGCGGGCCTCGTAGTAGTCGTCGAGGAGGAGCTGGAGCTCCTCGTAGGAGACGCGGTCCCCGGCCGACGGGCCCTCGGGGATCGGGTCCTCCATCACCCGCACCGGCAGGTGGTCTTCCTTCCGCGTGAACCCCTCCCGGACGTTGAACGCCCGGGCCAGGTTGTAGGTCCGCTCCCCCACGGTGAGGAGCTCGGCCGCGGTGAAGGAGAGGCCGGTCTGGGCGGCCACGAGGTCGGGGAGGCCCTCGAGGAAGAACATGTGCCGGGAGAACTTGCAGATCCCGAGGGTGTCGTACACGGCCATCAGGTCCTCGTGGAACTTGACCTCAAACCCCTTGCCCCGCAAGCTCCGGCGGTCCACGGCCTCGAACCGCCACCACGAGCCGCCGAACTCCGTGCCGTACACGCCGGCCGTCAGGTGGTCCCCGCCCCGAAACGCCACCGCGAACGCGAGGGCCACCCCCTTGGAGCCGCGGATGTCGTAGGCCGGAAGCTCCATCCCTTTGATGTGGATCGCGAACGCCTCTCCCTTGCCCAGACGCTCGCAAGCGGCCTTGGTCCCATCGGAAAGGAGCTTTCCTACCCTCCCTTCGCGCCTGCCCATCCGCTCAAGCACCGCCAGGAACGCGTCCTCGTCGCCGAACTTGAGGTCGATCCCGTCCAGGTCCTTCTTCGTGAGGAGGCCCCGCTCCACGGCCTCCATCGCCCACGCCACGGTGACGCCAGCGGAGATGGTGTCTAGCCCCAGGACGTCGCAGATCTCGTTGGCCTTGGCCACCGCCTCGATGGACGCGATCTCCGGGGCCCCGCCCAGGGAGTACAGGGTCTCGTACTCCGGCCCGTCCACCTCGGTGCCCGCGTACTTGCCCTGCTTGATCTGGAACAGTTTCCCGCAGGGTTTGGTACAGAACGGGCAGGCCACGTTCCTTTCCACGTACTTGGGAGCCCAGTGGTACGGGTCGAGCTCGATCTTGCCGCCCTTGGCCCGCGTGTAGGCGCTCTGGAAGTAGCCCCACTGCCAATTGCGGGACGGGAACGTGCCGGACACCTGGTTCATCCAGTCCAGGAACTCGCCGGATCCGTAGGCCATGTCCGCCTTGGTCGCCGGGTGATCGCGGAACACCTCGTTCCAGTACTTCCCGAGCGCCTTGACCCGCTCCGGTTCGGCCATCGGCACCGGGGCGTTGCCTTTCACCAGAATCGCCTTGAGCTTCTTGGCCCCCAGCACCGCCCCGCCCCCGCCCCGGCCGGCCTGGCGGCCGTCGCACTCGATGGTGGCGATGCGGGAGACTTTTTCCCCGGCCGGGCCGATCACCGCGGAGCGGTACCCCTCCCCGAACCTCTCCGCCAGCGCCTTCCGCGTGGCCCGGGTGTCCAGACCCCACAGGTCGGGAACCTCCTCCAGGCGGGCCATGCCGTCCTCCACCACCAGGGCCAGCGGGGCCTTGCTCGCCCCCGTGATGAGGAGGGCGTCAAAGCCGGCCTTGCGCAGGGTTACCCCGAGCCACGCCCCGGCTACCGACCGGGCCAGGGTCCCGGTGAGTGGGGAGCGGAACACGAACGTGGTCTTGGACGCGGTAGGGATGCCCGTCCCGGTGAGGAGCCCCGGTACCATGGCCACCGCGTTCTCCGGCCCGAGGGGCTCGGCCCCTTTCGGGATGTGGGTCCACGCCAAATGCACCCCCAGGCCGAACCCGCTCAGGTACAGGCGATAGGCCCGCTCCGGGATCTCCTCCACGTTCGTCCTTCGCTGCGACAGGTCCACCACCAGCATCTTGCCCGCCACGCCGTTCATCGAGCCTCCCTTCTCATTCCACCCCGGAAAGCGTCGGACTTTCCGGGGACCCCGAGATCCACACCTGTCTTTTCGTCCATGGCGATCAGCGCGCTTCCGCACGCCCTCCCTGGGCGCAGGCACAGCCCCGCCCCGCGGGGATGCGGGGGATGGCCAGCGTCAAAAGCTGGGCCAGCCGGGGCCGGCACGACTCCATCACCCGGGTCACCTCGTCCGCTTTTACCGGTTCCTGCCCCCACACGTCGAGGTCGGTGATCACCGCGCACGTGGCATAGCACATCCCCAGCTCCCGCGCCAGCACGACCTCCGGCACCAGGGTCATGCTGAGGAGGTCCGCCCCGAGCACCTCCCGGTACACCCGGGACTCGGCGCGGGTGGAGAACCGCGGGCCCTCGAAGGTGAGGCAGGTGCCCCCGCGATGCACCCGGAACCCCGCCGCCTCCCCGGCCGTGGCGAGCACGTCCCGCAGCTCCGGGCAGAACGGGTCGGCGATGGAGGTGTGGACCACCACCGGGCCGTCGAAGAACGTGGTCGGCCGCCCACGGGTCCAGTCGATGAACTGGTCAGGCAAGACGAGGTCCCCTACCGTGTGCTCCGGACGCAACCCGCCCATGGCCGATACGGCCACCACCCGCTCCACCCCAAGCTCCCGCAGCGCCCACAGGTTGGCCCGGTACGGGATGCGATGAGGTGGCAGACGATGGCCCGCACCGTGCCGGGGGAGGAACGCCACCGTCCGGCCGCCGATGGTCCCTACCACGAGGCCGTCGGCATGGGGGCCATACGGGGTAGACACCGCCTGTGGCTCGGCGTCGCCGAGGGTGCCGAGCCGCCAAAGCCCTGATCCGCCGATGACCCCGATCGCTCGAGACCCCAATGGATCGCTCCTCGTTTAGTATACCGGGCCCCTGCCGAGCGGGACAACTCCGGCCCGGGATCAGGACGCTCACCCCTTCACCAGCTGTTCCAGGTAGCGGCGGATTTCGTCCAGGCCGTAGATCGTGCGCCGCGCTTCGAGGTCGTCGAGCCACGCCTCGGCCACGGTGTCATCCCGCACCACCTCGACGTCCTCGATCCCCAGCACCTCGAGGAGGAGCCGTGCCTCCCGCTCGATGTCGGCGTCCTTGGCCCGCAGCATGAACCGAGGTAGCCGCAACGCCTCTCACCCCTCGGGTTCCGAGTTTAGTCGGGAGCAGGTGTGCTTCCACCCCGGCCATGGATGGCCCCTTGGATCCTTGTCGAGGTCGTTCCCCACGGTATAATGGGGTCTGCCTTCGGGGGCTTCTTCACGGGATGTCCTGGGTTCCCAGGATGGTTTTTGCTGCACACCTAAGGATAGCCATGAGCGGGGGAGAACTTTCCATCCGCACGGAGGGGCTGACGCGCGTGTTCCGCCCCAAGCGCCGCGAGGCGCGGGGGGAGAAGCGGGAGATCACTGCCCTCGACCGGGTGGACGTTGAGGTCCACCGGGGAGAGCTGTTCGGCGTGCTTGGGCCGAACGGGGCGGGCAAGACGACCCTCATCAAGATCCTGGCCACCCTGCTCGCCCCCACGTCCGGCCGGGCGTGGGTGGCCGGGGTGGACGTATCCGAAAACCCGTGGGAGGTACGGCGGCACATCAACATGGTGTCCGGGGGCGAGTCTTCCGGGTACGGCCTCCTCACCGTGGAGGAGAACCTGTGGATGTTCTCCCAGTTCTACGGGATCCCGAGCCGCGTCGCTCGGGCCCGCATCCGCGAGCTCCTTTCCGTGGTGGGCCTCGCCGACCGGGCGCGGACCAAGGTCTACCACCTCTCGACCGGGATGCGCCAGAAGATGAACTTCGCCCGGGGGTTCCTCACCGACCCGGAGATCCTGTTCCTGGATGAGCCGACCCTGGGCCTGGATGTCCAGACGGCCCGCACCCTGCGCGCCTACATCCGGGACTGGATGGACCGACACCCCGACCGCACGATCCTCCTCACCACCCACTACATGCACGAGGCGGACGAGCTGTGCGACCGGGTCGCGATCATCGACGGGGGGAAGGTGCTGGCGTGCGATACGCCGGCGGCTCTCAAGCGGACCCTCCAGCGGGAGGCGATCTTCCGCCTGCGCGTGGCCGCGCTCGCCGATCCCGAGGTCCTGTTCCAGGGGGTGGCGGGCGTGCACCGGTTCACCCACGCCGCCCGCGACGGATACGTTGAGCTCGACGTGATCCTCGGCGACGAGAACGCCCTCCTCGCGGTGCTCGGGGGGATCCAGCGCGCAGGGGGCCAGCTCCTGTCGCTCGAGAAGCGGGAGCCGACCCTGGAGGACGTGTTCATCCGCCTCGTCGGCCGGGGGCTTGGAAGCGGAGAAGGGGCTGGGGCATGAGGCGGCGCACCGAGTGGCGGATCTTCTGGCGCACGGTGGTCGGGCGGGCCTACCCCCGGGTGATCGGGCTCCAGCGGGAGAAGAGCTGGATGCTGTTCGAGGTTCTGCTCCCCCTCCTCCAGGTGGCGGCGTACGTGTACATCTACCGGGCCATCCAGGCCCCGCCGGAGTTCACCGGGTTCGTGGTTCTCGGTGGGGCGATGACCGCGTACTGGATGAACATCCTGTGGAGCATGGCGAGCCAGCTCTACTGGGAGAAGGAGACGGGGAACCTCGAGCTCTACATCATCGCCCCCACGTCGCGGATGGCGATCCTGCTGGGGATGGCCGCGGGAGGGATCGCCTCCACCACGATCCGGGCGCTGGGGGTGCTCACCGTGGGCGTCTTGATCTTCCGCGTGCCGATGGAGGTGACGAGCGTGCCCGCCCTCGTGGGCGTGTTCCTCCTCACGTTGGTCGCCCTGTACGGGATGGGGATGCTCATGGCGTCGCTGTTTCTCCTCTGGGGGCGGCAGGCGTGGCACCTGGCGAACCTCCTCCAGGAGCCGGTGTTCCTCCTCTCCGGGTTTTACTTTCCGGTGCGGGCCCTCGGGTTCCTGGTGGCGCTGGGAGCCTCGATCGTCCCGATCACGTTGGGCTTGGACGCGATGCGCCAGCTCCTCTACCCGCAGATGATGGAGGGGTTCAGGTTTCTGCCTGTGGGGGCCGAGCTCGGGGCGCTCGCTGTGCTGGGGATTGCGTTTCTGTTCTTTGCGCACCGGGCGCTGCGGTTCTTTGAGAACCTCGCCCGGCGGGAAGGGCGCCTCACCCTGAGGGGCCAGTGATGACGATGGAACGTTTTCACCGCAGAGACCCAGAGGTCGCAGAGAAAACCAGTTCCGGAAATGAATCAAAGTTTCCAAGGGTTCGTAGCTTCGCAGCTTGTCTGCGACGAACAGCCGTCGGGGATGAACCCCGACGCTACGACCTCTTCTCTCTGCGAACTCCGCGGCTCTGCGGTGAGAATGCTCCGCGGGGGTGGTCATGACGGCGCGGGTGAGAGGTGGAGAGTCGTGGCGGAGCCTGCGGGTGGCAGCGTGGTTGGGTTGGCAGATCGAGTCCAACTGGACGGACCCGTTCCTGTTCGCCGTCTACTCGGTCGTCAAGCCCGTGGCCGGGGCGCTGATCCTCGTGTTCATGTACCTCGTCGTGGCCCGCGGGGGCCTGGACAACCCTCTCTTCCCGTACGTCTTCGTGGGAAACGCGTTCTACATCTACGTGGGGGCGGTGCTGATGGGGATCAGTTGGGTCGTCATCGACGACCGCGAGCACTACGGGATGCTCAAGTACCTGTACACCGCCCCCCTGAACATCTACACCTACCTCATCGGCCGCGGGGCGGCCCAGACGGCGATCGCCACGGTGGCGACGACGATCACCCTCCTGTTCGGGGTGGGGGCGCTGGGGATCTCGATCCCGCCGGGGGAGGTGGACTGGGGGCTGCTGGCCGTGGCCCTCGTCCTCGGGCTCTGTGCCCTGGCGTTCATGGGGATCCTCCTCGCTGGTGTGACCCTGATCACCGCGCGGCACAACTACTTCGTCGGCCAGGGGGTGGCCGGGGCCCTGTACCTGTTGTGCGGGGCCGTGTTCCCTCTGGACGTGCTCCCCCGGGGGCTCGCGGCGGTGGGGCGGGCCCTCCCGGTGACGTACTGGTTGGAGGCCCTGCGCCGGGCCCTCCTCGGGGGCGGGGGGAGCCAAGCCATCGCCGCGCTCTCGAACGGGGCTCTCTTCGGGATCCTGGCCGGGTCCACCGCTACCCTGGCCGTGTTGTCGGTCCTGTTCTACCGGTGGGCGGAGCGCCTCGCGCACCGGAAGGGCCTCCTCGACATGCAGACCATGTACTGAGGCCCTGCGGCCCCCTGCGTTGGCCCTTGCCCCAACCCTGGAGAGCCGCTACCATGGCGTGAGGAAACGAAGGGAGATGGAGTTCCGGTGGCTGGGCGGGTCAGAGCTCTGGGTGTCCGCGATCGGCCTGGGGACGCTCGCGTTCGGCGGGGCGTACGGCCCGGTGGACGAGGGGGAGGCGGTCGCCGTGGTGCACCGCGCCCTCGACTGCGGCATCAACTTCTTCGACACCTCCGACAACTACGGCCACGGCCGGGCTGAGGAGCTCCTGGGCCGGGCCCTGCGCGGCCGGCGGAAGGAGGCCATCGTGGCCACCAAGGGCGGCACGGCCGTGGACGCCCGGGGCCGGCCGAGCAACGACGCCCGCCCGGAGACGATCCTGCGGGCCGCCGAGGGGAGCCTCAGGCGCTTGAGGACGGACTGGATCGACCTCTACCAGCTCCACCTCCCCGACCCGGCGACCCCGTTTGCGGACACGGCCCGGGCCTTGGAGCGGCTGGTTAAGGCGGGCAAAGTCCGCTACGTCGGGGTGTCCAACTTCTGGGAGGAGGACCTCCTGGGCTGGCTTGAGGTCGGCCCGGCGGTCGCGAACCAGATGCCCTACAACTTCCTCCACCGGGACATCGAGGACGGGCTCCTCCCGTTGTGCCGGAAGCGGGGGATCGGACTGATCGCGTACCAGCCGCTCCTCTTCGGCCTCTTTTCCGGCCGGATCGGGCCCGACACGACGTTCGCCCTCCATGACCATCGCCGTGCATACCCGCACTTTGTGGAACTCATCCGCGCGGCCGCGGACCTGAGGGAGAGCTTGGGCGCGCTCGCCCGGGAGTGGGGCCTTGTGCCCGCCCAGCTCGCCCTGCGGTGGGCCATCTCCCGCCCCGGGGTGACCTGCGCCATCCCCGGGGCGAAGCGCCCGAAGCAGGTGGAGGAGAACGCCCGCGCCGGGGAGCGACCGTTCACCCCTGACGAGCTCGGTGAAATCGATCGGATCTTGACGGGGTCTCAGGTGTCCGTGCTCCGGACGATCGACCTTCCGGTGGAAGAGGTGCGGGACGGCCCGCGGGGGCGGTACGCGGTGCTGGCGATGGGGATCAGGGTGAGGGTCCCGGACGGGGTCGAGGCCGGGGACATGGTGACGATGGACATCGTCACCGGACAGCTGGAGGCGGTTCATGGCGGTAGAGGTCCGCGGGGCGCGGCCTGAGGACAAGGCGGCGATCCTCGCCATCTCCGCCCAGGTGTGGGGGGGAGAGGACTACGTCCCGAACGTCCTCGATGGCTGGCTTTCTGAGGGCGGCCTCGCCGTGGCCGAGCTGGACTCGCATGTGGTGGGGTTCGCCAAGCTGACCCTCCTCGGGCCGGGGGAAGTGTGGCTTGAGGGGCTGCGGGTGGACCCGGCCCACCGGGGGAAAGGCGTGGCCAAGGCGCTTGCCCAGCACCAGTTCGAGTCCGCGCTGGCCTTGAAGCCGCGCTCGATCCGGTTCGCCACCGCCGAGGTGAACGCCGAGAGCCTCCACATCGCCGCAAAGCAGGGGTTTCGGGAGGTGGCGCGGTTCACCTACGTCGAGGGCCCGGTGAGGGAGGAGGCCGCGCCCTCCGGGGTCTCCCCTGTTCGCGACGTTGAGCCGGCCTGGGCCTTCATCCGCGCCTCGTCCGCGTACCGCGATGCGCGCGGGTTGCTCGGGCTGGGCTGGCGGTTTCCGGAGCTCACCCGGGAGCGGCTCGCGCACCTCCTCGCCCAGGGGGCCGTCTTCGCCTGCGGGGACCCCCCCGCGGGGATCCTCGTCCAGGCCCCCGATCCCTACGCCCCCCAGGCGTTCTCGTCCCTGGCCTTCCTCGACGGAGATCGGGGGGCGGTGGAGGCCCTCCTTCGGTCGGCCCACGCCCACGCCCGGGACCGCGGCCAGGAGCATCTGTCAGCAATGGCCACCGACGACCGGATCGAGGTCCTCGCCCGCCACGGGCTCGTTCCCCTCCCGGACTTCCGCTACGTCCTCGCCCTGGAGTACCCCATCCCCCCGCGGTGACGGCACCGAGCGCTCAGATCCCCTCGACGGTGTCCAGGGCGTCCCCGGGCGGGCAGGGGGCGCGGCAGCCGGAGTCGGGGCTGGACAGGTAACTGCACGTCCCGGGGTTCGTGCGGCAGGCCTTGATCCGGTACCAGTACTTGAGACCGACGAAAGCGGTCGCGTCGGAGAACGAGGTCTCCGTCACGTTGTCAGCGAGGAGGGGAAACCCCACATCGGGATTGCGGTCCCGGAACACCTTGTAGTAGTCGGCCCCCGGCACGGGGTCCCACGTGACCACCACCCGGTCGGCGTAGGTCCCGTCGCTGGCCTGGACGTTTGTCGGGGCGGGCGGCCAGCCCGCGTACCCCACGACGGCTGCCGACTCGGGCCCGCACCCCGCTGCATTGCAGGCCTGAACTTTGTACCAGTACAGTCGGCCGTGGTTCTCCGCGCCCACCGGGTCCGTGAACGCCACAGCGGCGGTGGTCTCCAGGACCTGGAACGGCCCGCTGTGGGCCTCACCCCGGAGGACCCGGTACGCCGTGGCCCGTTCCACCGGCATCCAGGTGATCCGGATCTCGCCCTCGAACTCGGCGAGCGAGGCCCGGAGCCCGGTCGGTGCCTGGTCCGGCGGGAGCGGTACCTCGTTCAGGAGGTCGCACCCGGCGAGGACGATCCCCAAGGCGAGGAATACCCCCGCCCACCCCATCGCCCGGAGTCTCTTCCTCAGCTTGGCCCTCATGTCCCCTCCTCCCCGCGATCATAGGGCGTCTCCCCCCAGCCGGACAAGGGGGGGAGCGCCGGGTCCAGCTGCCCGAGTTCGTCCAGGAGGTCTCCTGGGGCCACCCCGGCCGCGGCCGCGATCTCCTCTTCCAGGGCCAGGAGCCCAGGAAGCGCCTGGGCAATCTCCGCCCCTTGGGCGGTGTAGCGGCAGGACAGGGCCGTCACCCGGGCCACGAGCCCCACCACCTCGTCCCCCTCCACGACCTTGTCCGCGTAGTGGACGAGCTTCTCCTCCCAGGTCACTGGGGTCGCGCCCAGGACGTGGCGCTCGGCGATCGCGGCGAGCCTGGCCGCTCCCAGGTCCCGCAGGATCTGGCCTGCTCTCACCCCGTGGTCGGCGGGCACCGCGGAGGAGGCCTTGTCCAGGTCGTGGAGGAGGGCCCCCCGGTGGGCGAGCAGGGGGTCCACGGCCACCCCCCGCTCCCGGAGGCGCCGCGCCAGGTGGTGGGCGGCTGCGGCCACAGCCAGGGAGTGGCGGACGATGTTCTCCGGGACCGCGTGTTCCCGGAGGAGGCCCAGCGCTTCCGCAACGTCGGGCAGAAACGACCGCCCCAGGACGTCCGGGAGGTCCCCGAGGGTCTGGACCTCCCCATCGTGAATGGGGTGCGCGAACGGACAGGGCATCCCCGCGGGGTTGTACCAGATGGCGCGCAGCCCGGCCCCCTTGGCGCCGACCACGTCGGACCCGTAGCTATCGCCGACCATGGCGGCCTCCTGGGGTTCGACGCCGAGGGCAGCGAGGGCCATGTGGAAGAACCGTGGCTCGGGCTTGGCCGCTCCCAGGTCGCCGGCGGCGAAGGTGGCGTCCACGTACCGGTCGAGGCCGGCCCGCTCCAGGGCCTCCCGGAGGGAGGCGGCGTTCGTGGCGAGGGCGAGCGTGTAACGGCCGTGGAGCGCCCGCAGGGCCTCCTCCGCCCCGCCCTCCCCGGACGGGGGGAGCTCCCGCGCCAGGGTCCCTCCCCAATCCAGCAGCACCGCCCGCACCGGGGAGCCCAACGCGCCCACGGGGCGGATGATAGCGCGCCGGGGGGGCCTTTGGGTAAGATCGCGGCCATGCGGGCTTGGTGTTGTGTCGCGCTCAGCGTGGTCCTGGGCCTGGCTGGCCTCGGCCAGGGGTGCGTGCTCACCATCGCGGGAGGGGGGTTGGAGGGCCGGTACCTTGCTGGCGTGCCGGACGTGTCCCAGCCGCCTCCCAACCCGCTGGGGTTTCTGTCCGTGGACAACTGGAGCGGTCCCCTGGCCGCCGCGAGCGCGATCGCCTCTCTCGGGGCGACCGTCGGCGGCTGGCCCCGCGGGGTCAGCGGAAACACGGCCCCGGACGCCCTGAGCGCGTACCTGGGGTACTTCATGGCCACAAACGGCCAGGGCAGTCCCGACCGGGCCAACGCTGCCCTCGGCCTGCCCGGGACGATCGTGGACGACCTCGCCTCCGGGATCCGCGAGTTCGCATGGTCAGCCCCTCCGCGCGGATTGTACTGGACCGGACGTCTCCTTAGTCCCTGTCCACCCCAATGGGTCAGCCCTCGGGGCGAACTCATCCCCGAGGGCCGAAACCGTCGCCGTTGCATCCGCAGGCGCACGGTCCTGCGTTGTCTTCTAGGGCTTTAGAGCCACAGCTGGACAAGCGCCCATCCGCCGGCGAACACGGCCACGCCCGTGCTTCGGGCTGGTTCACCGATGTGTTCGTGATCGGGATGCTGATCAGGCCGATGAGCATCAGGCACAACCCAATCGCAATCGGCGCGAATCCCTGAGGGGCCCGCTTGTCCGTAGCCCCGAGGATGACCACGAGGAACAGCATTGTCAAAACCACTTCGGCGATCAGAGCTGCCACGAAGCTGTACCCGCCGGGCGAGTGTTCACCAAAGCCGTTGGAGGCGACGCCCGCCGATACGTTGAAACCAGGCTGGCCGCTGGCGATCAGGTACAAAATGCCTCCCGCTGCGACCGCGCCCACGACCTGGGCCACGATGTAGGGCGGCACATCCTTTCCTGGAAGCGGCGGGCAGCCCATAGGCCAATGGAGACGGCCGGATTGAGGTGGCGTAGGCCATCGTGAGGACGGTCAGGCCGAACGCCAGCGAAACGCCGAGCAGGCCGATGCCTACGTTTGGAAACGCGGCCGCGAGCACGGCACTGCCATAGCCTCCCAAGACCAACCAGAACGTCCCAACGAGCTCCGCCCCGTACTTCCTCACATCTCTCGCATCTCCTCCTGTACTGCCGAAAGTTTGCTCCAACATAGAATCCTGGGTGTTCTTGGTCAAATGGGCAGGTGCTGGGATACGAAGGATTCCTGGCCCTGCTGGGGTTACTCTGGTCCCGAGCCGCGGCCGATTGTGCGGAGGCGACCAGGGCAAGCTTTGGACCTGCGCCCTCGGGTGGCCCACAACGCCCCAGGGCCGACCCTTGGGTCGGCCCTGGGAACGCCGCGCTTCCTCGGCTACACCTTCGGCGGGGGCGGGATGTGGCCGGCCTTCTGGAGGATCTCCACCTCGGCCCGCGCCCGCTTGATCATCGTCTCCGCCTGCCGCTCCAGCTCCGCCTTGGTGAGGACCCGCCGCGCCACCCCCTGCTCGATCGCCTTGAGCCCCACCGCCACCGCCTCGTTCACGAACACGTCGAGGTCCATCATCGAGGGGACGATGTGGTCATCGCGCAGGCCCTTGTCCTCGGCGGCGGCAATCGCCATCTCGTCGGTGATCGTCTTCGCGAACACGTCCAAGGTCCCGCGGAAGATCGCGGGGAACCCGATGGAGTTGTTGATCTGGTTCGGGAAGTCGCTGCGGCCGGTGCCGATGATGGGCGCGCCCGCCTCCTTGGCCTCCCACGGCCAGATCTCCGGGACGGGGTTGGCGCACGCCAGGACGATCGCGTCCTTGGCCATGCGCTTGACCCACTCCGGCTTGATCGTCCCCGGCCCGGGCTTGGAGGCGGCCACGCACACGTCCGTCCCGACGAGCGCCTCCGCGATCCCGCCCGTGCGGCGCTCCGCGTTCGTCCGGTGGGCGTAGTCCCACTTGTAGGGGTTCTCGTCCCTCCCTCGCTCCAGGTCCTCCCGCCCCGGGTGGAGGATCCCCTTGGAGTCCACCATCAGGATGTTCCCGGCGGGGATCCCGTACGTGAGGGCCACGCGCACGAACGCGATGTTCGCCGCGCCCGAGCCGATCACGGCGTAGGTGGCCTTCCTCGGGTCCTTGCCCACCACCTTGAGGGCGTTGAGGACGCCAGCCAGGGTGATCGCCGCCGTTCCCTGCTGGTCGTCGTGCCACACCGGGATATCGAGCTCCTCCCGCAGCCGATCGAGGACGTAGAAGCACTTCGGGCTTGCGATGTCCTCGAGGTTGATCCCCCCGAAGGCCGGGGCGATCCACTTCACGGCCTGGATGATCTCCTCGGGGTCCTTCGTGGCGAGGGTGACCGGGAACGCGTCCACGCCCCGAGGTACTTGAAGAGGAGCCCCTTCCCCTCCATCACGGGCAGGGCGGCCTCGGGGCCGATGTCGCCGAGGCCCAGCACCCGTGTGCCGTCGGACACCACGGCGACCATGTTCCCCTTGTTCGTGTACTGGAACACCTTCTCCGGCGCCTCGGCGATCTCCCGGCACGGCTGGGCCACGCCCGGCGCAGGTTCTCCTCCGGGACCCCCTCCGCGCGAAAGAGGACCCTGGCCTTGCGAATCGCCTTGGGGTGCTGCGGGGGCCCGCTCCGCGGAGATCACCACCTCCAGGCTCCGCGCCGGGGTGCGCATCTTCTCCAGGATCGACACCACGTCCATCCCCGTGCACCCCCCGAGGGCCACGAGGAGGAGCTCCGTGGGCCGGGGGGCGGTGTCCCCTCCCCCCACCTCCGGCCCCGCGTCCATGGCCACGGGGTGGCCCGACGGGCCCACCCCGACAAACCGCATCCCCTTGTCCCACGTCACCTTGGCTTCCATGCCCCGAGGGTACAGGGGCGGTCGTTACTGTTCAACGTTTCAAAGACAGTTGAACTTTGATCGCGCCCTGGTACAATCCCGGCGTGGACCGGGAACTTGGGGAGCTGGCAGAGGCGTTCGCCGCCCTGGGAAGCGAGGAGCGGCTCCGGATCGTGAGCTACCTCCTCGCCCACCGGGGGCCCCACTGCCGGGAGATCGCCCGTTCGCTGGGGATGTCCAGCTCCGCGTTCTCGTACCACCTGCGGACCCTGGAGGAAGCGGGGCTTGTTCTGCGGCGCCGGGAGGGAAGGTGGCACTGCCTGAGCCTGGCCCCAGTGCTGCGGGAGCTCCTTGGGCCCCAGGTCCGCACGAAACTCACGAAGGAGGGAGAACAATGGACAAAGAGCGCGAAGTGATCGTGTACACCACCCCCACCTGCCCGTGGTGCCAGGTGACCAAGCGGTACCTGGAGGGCAAGGGCATCGCCTACACGGAGGTGGACGTATCCGCGGACTACCAGGCGGCGATGGAGCTGGTGCGCAAGACCGGGCAGCAGGGCGTGCCGGTGATCGAGATCGACGGCGAGTTCGTGATCGGGTTCGACAAGGCCCGCCTGGACGCGCTCCTCGCCCAGGGCTAGAGGAGCCGATCGAGGAGGTCCGCGAGGTCCTCCGCCTCCGGTGGGGGCGGCGCCCACGCCACGTGGAGCACGGTCGCTCCTTGGGCGCCAATGGCCTCGGCAAAGGGTTCCAGGCCCAGGTTGATCGCGCGGGGACCGTCCCGCAGGAGAGCGACGAGGTTCGGGTGAAGGTTCATTTCAGCTCCTTGAGCAAGGTGAGCGCGTACCGGGCCGCCTGGGCCTGGGTCGGGAACACCCTCGCCCCGGCCTCCGTCAGGCGCTCCACCTGCTCCCGGTAGTTCTGGGGATCGGCCTCCGCTCCGCACACCGAGGCCACGACGACGAGGTCGCCACCCTCCCGCCGCTTGTGCTCCCGAGCGGCAACGAGCGCAGGGATGAGGTCCCCCACCGGGTCGGGGGACGCGTTGTAGCCCAGCACGAAGTCGAGGAGGAGGGCCGCCACTTCGGGGTCCTCCGCCTCCTGCCGGATCCGCTCTTGGCGGAGGGTGGGGTCGATCATCGGGTGCAGGCGGCCCTCGGTGAAGAACTCGTCCCCCATGTCGAGGAGGGTGTGGCCCTCGCTGCGCCAAGGGGTGGCGAGGGCGTGGTCCGCGGTGAGGGGGGCATTGGACCGGAAGGGGACGCGGGCCACGTGGAAGAGGAGCTGGGCTTGGTAGCAGAAGGTGCCGCCCGCGAAGATCCCCCGGGCGTAGCGCTGTCGGGGGAGAAGGCGGGAGAGGTCGTCCTTGAGCTCAGGCCCGTTCCGGGGCACGGAGAGGAAGGGCGGGACGGGAACCCCGGTGCGACGGAGGGCCGCGGCCACCGCGTCGTCGATCACCGCCACGAGCGGCCCCGGCCAGCCGTTGCGCATTTGCTCCGCCGCAAGCCCCAGAAAGCAGGCGATCACAGGCTTGGTGGCCCTGCGGACCCGCTGGGCGAGCCGGGCCACCGTCCCCACCCCTGGGGGCTTGGACAAGATCACGATGACCTCTGTTGCCGGATCCTCCGCGAGGGCGTCCAGGGCCGTGAGGGTCGTGGTGCCGCCCACGGCGTCGGAGAGGTCCCGTCCCCCTGTGCCCAGGGCGTGGGAGATCCCCGAGCCGGCGCGGTGGACGAGGGTTGTGAACTCCTGGGCCCCCGTGCCCGAGGCGGCGATGAGCCCGATCGGGCCCTGACGGACGGCGTTGGCAAACCCCAGCCCGACCCCGGCCACGATCGCCGTCCCGCAGTCCGGCCCCATCACGAGAAGACCCTTCTCCGCGGCGAGGCGTTTCAGGGCCACCTCCTCCTCCACAGGGACGTTGCTGGAGAAGAGGAACACGCTCAAGCCCTGCTCGAGGGCCGCGCGGGCCTCGGGGACCGCGTGCCGGCCAGGCAGGGAGATGACCGCTAGGTTGGCCTGGGGCAGCTGGGCTACCGCCTCGGCGAGGGTGCGGGGAAGCCCCGCCCCCGCCTCCCCTCCCGCCAGAAGCTCCTCCAGTTTCTCCAGCGCCGCCCGCAGGGGCAGCTCCTCCGCTCCGGCCAGGGCGACGACGAGGTCATCCGGGCCCGCCTCGGCAAGTTCCCCTGCCGGGAACCCCAAGCGCAGGAGGATCTGGATGTTGGCCGGGGTCCCCATCACTGCGGCCGCCTCGGCAACCCCCGGCTCGGCGCGCAGCCTCTGGGTGACCCGCATCAGAAACATCGAGTCGAAGTACCGCCGCTTCTGAACCTGGCAGATCCGGAACACGCCCCTCACCCCACCCGTGCCAGCTCGTGCTTCTCCGCAAACCGCACCAGGGCCTTGCGGAAGCACTCCAGGGGCGCCCGGACCAGCCCCGCCCCGATCTTGGGGTGCCCGGGGTCGCGGTGGGCGATCGCCGTGTCGATGATCGGCGCCGACCCCGACCGCAGCACCTTGCGCACGTCGATCCCCACCGCGATCCCTTGGAAGTCGAGGGCGGGCAGCCGCAGGTCGGGGTGCACGCCCACCGTGATCTCCCGCATCTCGCGGGTGTAGGCCAGCGCCTGGGCCACCGTGCCCCCAACAAGGGACAGGATCCCCGGGGCCCCCCCGAGGACGAACGCGCCCCACCCCACGGTCTCCGTGATCGCCGAGTCCCCCATGTCCAGGCCCGCGTCCTCGGCCTTGTAGCCGGGAAAGAGGAGCCCCTCCACCCGCGGTGCCGGCGCGGTAAACCACTCCCCCTCCAGGGAGCTCACCTGGATCCCAAACTCGAACCCATTGCGCGCCATCGCCGTGACCACGGTGGAGTACGGGATCCCGCGGGCAGGGTCGGCGATCGACTTCGCCGCCGCCATCGCCGGCCCCAGGAAGAACACGGGGTGGTGGACGAGGAGGCGCAACGTGGCGAGGAGCTGCTCCTGGGGGAGCCCGGCCTCGACGAGCGGGACCGCCAGGGCGTTGGCGAGGAGGGCGGAGGCCGCCACCTGGCGGTTGTGGAGCTCGTCGCCCATCTCCAGGGCCCGGGCGATGAGGGGTTTCAGGCTCAGCCCACCGGAGGCCCTCAGCGCCGCCCCCAGCGCGGGGCCAAACAGGTCCCGCCAGCGGCAGAGGATCCCCACCGCCTCGGGGCCGAAGTCCCCGAACTGCTGCCGGTCCTCCACCGGGCGGCAGAAGGCCCGGTTCCCGAACGCCCGGTTCTCGACCACGAACACCGGCAGCGACGGAGAGATCGTCCCCGCCATCGGCCCCACCGCCCGGTGGGGGTGGTTGGGCTCCACTTCCACCTCCCCCGAGGCGAGGAGCTCCTGTGCCTCCTCCGGGGTGCGGGCCCAGCCCTCAAAGAGGGCGACCCCAACGGCCGATCCGCGCTGAGCCCCGCACATCTGGTCCCACCTCACCGGGGGCCCGGAATGCAGGATGCGCTTCTTGCCATCCGCAAACGCCGGGATGACCTCGCCCGCCGGGGCCACGTCCACGAGCACCGGATCGCCGGCGACCATGCGCCGTACCGCCTGTTGGTTGGCCTCCTCAATCCGCCCCTTGATGTCGGTCACGCTCTCCCCTTTCTCACGGACCACACCACCAACGCCGCCCCCAGGAGGGCCCGCCCCGTGCTGTGGCCCACACCCACCAGCTCCTGGGCGGCCCGCCGCGCCGCCGCCCCCTGCCCTGTGGAAAGCGCCCCCGCCAGCCGGTGCAGGGGGGCCGGTCCATGGCCTTGGCTTAGGTCTGCCAGCAAACACCCGCTCAACCGCGTGGTGCGGCCCCGGGCCCACCCCACGAGCTCCTCCCCCTGCCCCGCACCCTCCCCCAGGACCCACAGCGCAAACAAGGCCCCCCCCACGAGGTCGTCCCCCAGCGGGGTGAGCCCGGGTCCGCTCCCGATCCACGTTCGGCCCCACTCCGCAATCCCCGCCCCTTCCCTGGCCGCATCCGCCAGCCCCTCCGCCCACCCCCCATCCCCCGCCTCCCGGAGCGGCTCCAGATCCCGTTGGAGCTCCACGAGAAGGCCGTGGGCCCTCCGCCCAAGGTCCACCGGCGGCGATGGGGGAGGCGGGCTTCTCCAGATCCAGGCCGGATCCAGACGGAGCTCCGGCCGGCGCCCCACCCTGCCCGCGGAGACGGTCACGATCCCCCCGGCCTCCCACGCCGGAACGGCCTCCGCCACCACCCCCCGGCGGTGTAGCGGCCCCGCCGGGCCCTCGACCCACAGGACCTCGCCCCCCACCTCGAGAAACAGGGCACGCGAGGTGCGCCCCAGAACGGACGCCTCCGCTCCTTCGCCGAGGAGCGCCCAGGCCAGCTCGCCCATCACCTGAACCCTCATCCAAGAAAAGGGGGTGCCCCCGGGGGGGCACCCCCGCACCCACTACTTCGGCGAGCCGACGATGCCCTCCGCCAGCCAGTCGAACTTCCCCATGTCCAGGGGACCCCACGCCGTTCCCTCCGGGATCTTGATCTCTCCCGTCTGGTCCTTGATCGGACCGGCAAACGGCTGGAGCTCGCCCGAGACGAGGTTCTCCTTGTACTGGAGGACGGTCTGCTTCACGTCTTCCGGCACCCGCGGCCCGAATTCGCCCAGGGTGAGGAACCCTGCCTCCAACCCCCGGCGGATGTGTCCGCTCACGAACTCGCCCGCCAGAACCTGCTGGGCCACCTCGACGAAGAAGTCCCCCCAGGTCAGGCCAAGGCCGGTGATCCACGCGGTGGGCGCGAACTGCTGCACCGCCAGGGACGGGTAGCCCACGAAGAACTTCCCGGCTGCCTCCACCGTTTGGGCGACCGCGATCGGGGAGTCGAGGTGGGAGCCGATCACGTCGCAACCCTGCTGGAGGAGGGCCTGCGTGGCGGCCACTTCCTTCGCCCGATCGAGCCACGCCCCGGTGACCACGAACACGGTGGTGACGCCTGGGTTCACCGCCCGGGCGCCGAGGTGGAACGCGTTGCAGTTCCCAAGCACGTAGGCGTTGGGCATCCCGCCGATGAACCCGAGCTTGTTCGTCTGGGTCATGAGCCCGGCCGCGACCCCAAGCACGTAGTACGCGAACTGAACGTTGCTGAAGTAGGTTCCAAAGTTGGGGGCGAGCATGTAGCCGCCAGGGTGCATGAACTGCACGTCCGGGTACCGCTTGGCCAGGTTGAGCGCCGGGAACATGTAGCCGAACCCCGCCGGGAACAGGAGCTTGGCCCCCTGGAGGATCATGTTCTCCAGCACCGCCTCCGCCTCCCCTTCGGGAACGTTTTCCGCAAACAGGATCTGGACGCAGGGCATCTCTTCCTTGAGGGCCATCAGGGCGTCGTACTGCGACTGGTTGTACCCTGCGTCGTCCTTCGTCCCGCCGATGATCATCCCCACCGTGAGGCAGGGCTCTGCCAGGGCCCCCAGGCCCACCACCGCCACCGCCAGCATTGCCACCAGTGCACGTTTCATCTCCGATCCCCTCCTCAAGTTCGCTTTCAGAGTTCCCTCTCCTTCCTCAGTCCCGCTGGGTTTTGCCCGGCTCTCACCCCCTATTCGCTTCCGAAGTACACCCGGCCCAAGCTCGCCGGGGCCACGTGGCGCACCCCCCGGCCCCAGACGAGGAGCACAAGGAGGGTCAAGGCGTACGGGATCATGTCCAAGATGAACGCCGAGATCCCGATCCCCTGGGCCTGGAGCTGGAGCTGGAGCACCACTGCTCCCCCGAAGATGAGGGCGCCCACCACCGCCCGGAGGGGATTCCACCGGGAGAAGATCACGAGCGCAATGGCGATGAACCCGCGCCCGGCCGTCATCCCCTCGCTCCAGGTGCCCGTGATCCCCACCGCGAGGTGGGCCCCGCCCACCGCCGCCAGAAGCCCCGCCAGGGCGGCGGCCGCGTACCGCACGCGGGATGGCGAAACGCCAGCCGCGTAGGCCGACGCCGGGCTCTCCCCCACCGCCCGCACCCGCAGCCCCCAGCGGGTTCGGTACAAGGTGAACCACATGAGCGGTGCCAAGAGGAACGCCAGGTACACGAGAAGGTCGTAGCGGAACGTGAGGGACTGGGGGCCGAGGAGCGGGTACTTCGGGAGGGACGGGGCCATCTGCCCCACGTAGGGCTTCCCGATGAGGGCCGACAGCCCGATCCCGAAGAACATGAGGGCCAGCCCTGCCGCGAGCTGGTGGGCGCTCCGGTGCACGACGAGCCACGCGTACACGAGGTTCGCCGCCAGCCCGGTGGCCCCCGCGGCCAGGACCCCCACCCAGGCGTCCCCCGCCAGGCGCGACACGGCAAAGCTCACCGCCCCCCCCAGAAGCATCAGCCCCTCCAGACCCAGGTTGACCATGCCCGTGCGCTGCTCCACCACCTCACCCACCGTGGGATAGAGGATGGGAGCGGCATAGAGCAAGGTCCCGGACAGCCACGACAGGAGCCAGCTCATCGCCTCACCCCCTTCCCCAGGGGCTTGGCTAGGACGGTGAACAGGATGAGGGCCATGAGCACGTTGACCGCCGCGAAGGGGAGCTGTTGCGTGATCTGGAGCGTGAACCCGCTCGCGGCGATCAGGGCCATCAAGAATGCCATGAGGAGAATGCCCACGGGGTTGGCAAAGGCGAGCCAGTTCACGAGGAACCCCATGAACCCGTAGCCGGGGGAGATGGCCAACTTCAGTCGGCTGTGGATCGCGGCGACCTCGGCAATCCCCGCCAGCCCCGCCAATGCCCCCCCCAGCGCCATGGCGGCGACCATCCATCCCCCCACGGACAGGCCCAGGCGCCGGGCTGCCTCCGGGTTCCCCCCCACGGTCTTCAGTTCCAGGCCCCACCGGGTCCGGGCCACGCCGTACCCGTACAGGAGGAGGGCCGCCAGCCCCAAGGCGAACCCCAGGTGCAGCCGGGTCCCCCCCACGAGGATCGGGAACCGCGCGGCGGGGGGAATCTCCGCGGTCTGGGGGTAGATGGCGAACTCCGCTGCCCGCCACGGCCCGAACACGAAGTACCCCACGATGAGGGGGGCAACGTAGTTCAGGAGGAGGGTGGTGATCGTCTCGTTCATCCAGCCCCGGGCGCGCAGCACCCCCGGCACGAGCCCCCACGCCGCCCCACCGGCCATTCCCGCCAGGATCACCACGGGCAGGAGGACGGGCCGGGGGAGTCCGCCCAGGTTCAGGGCGGCCCAGGTGCCGACGAGGGCCCCAACCATGAACTGCCCCTCCGCCCCCACGTTGATCAGCCCAGCCCGGAACGGGATCGCCACCCCCAGCGCGGTGAGGAGAAGGGGGCTCATCCGCACCAGGACCTCCGCGAGGCCCCGCGGGTTCTGGAGGTTGATGCGCACGATGTCTTGGTAGGCGCGGACGGGGTCCTTTCCCTGGAGCAGGAGGAACAGGCTGAACACCCCAACGATCACCCCCACCATGACGAGGAGCCTCAGAACAGACCAGCTCAGCCGGGCGTTGAGCCAGCTAGGCATGGGCCACCCCCGCCCCGGTCATCGCCCGGCCCACCTCGACCAGGCTCGCCTCCTCCGGGGAGAACTCGCCCACGATGCGCCCCCGGAACATCACCACCACGCGATCGCACACGGTGAACAGCTCACTCAGGTCCTCGGAAATGAGGAGCACCCCCTTGCCTTGGTCCTTCGCCGCCAGAAACGCCTGACGGACGGCGTTGGCGCTTCGCACGTCCAACCCCCGGGTGGGGTACAGCCCCACCACCAGGTGGAAGGAGCGCCCCAGCTCCCGGGCCAGGACCAGCCGCTGGAGGTTCCCTCCGGAGAGGTTCGCGGCGCGGGCCCTGTCCGGGAGGGGGTCAATCCCCAAGCGGGAAAAGCCCTCCTGGAGGAACCCCCGGGCCCTCGACCAATCCAGGCTCAACCCTCCCCAGCGGCTGAACTGCCTCGGGTCCATGAGGACGAGGTTCTCCAGGGTCGAGAACCACGGGACGACCGCCATGGCCAGCGGGTCCTCGGGGATGAACGCCAACCCCCGGCGCACAAGCCTCCCGGTGGGCCACCCGGTGACGTCCCGGCCCAGGAACAGCTTCCGCCCGTGGGTGATGCGGACCAGACCGAGGATCGCGTCCCCCAGCTCCCGCTGCCCGTTCCCCGACACCCCGGCCACGCCCACGATCTCCCCCGCCCGCACGGAAAGGTTCACCCCGTCCAGGGCGGGGGCCATGCCCACCGGCCACGTGCTCACACCCCGCAGCTCGAGGATCGCCTCCCCAGGGGGCGGCCCGCCCCCGCGACGCGTCACGTCGGCAAGGCGCTCCCCAAACATCAGGTTCACCAGGCCCTCCTCGGTGACGTCGGCCGCGGGAACCGTGTCCACCACCCGCCCCCGCCGCATCACGGTGATCCGGTCCGCGCACGCCCGGGCCTCGCGGAGCTTGTGGGTGATGAAGATCAGCGCATACCCCCCCTCGCGCAGGCTGGCGAACGTCCTGAACAGGGCCTCGACCTCATGGGGCACGAGGACCTTCGTGGGTTCATCGAACACCAGGACCCGTGCCTGGGAGAGGAGGAGCTTGAGGAGCTCGACCCGCTGCTGCTGGCCCACGGACAGCTGCCAGACCGGGACATCGGGGTCGAGCTCAAGGTGGTAGCGGCGGCTCGCCTCGACGACCGCCCGGCGCAGCCGGCGGGGGGGGAGCACCGCCGGGACCCTGGTCATGAACAGGGCCACGTTCTCGGCCACGGTGAGGGCCGGAAGAAGCGTGAACCCCTGGAACACCATGCCGATCCCCAGCCGCCGGGCATCGCGGGGCGAACGGATGGACACGGGCTGCTCGTCCAGGAACACCGACCCGGAGTCCGCCCGGTAGAAACCGTACAGGATCTTGACCAGGGTGCTCTTGCCCGCCCCGTTCTCCCCCAGAAGCCCGTGGACCTCCCCTGGGTAGACCTCGAGGCTCACCCCGTCGTTGGCTACCACGCCGGGAAACCTCTTCGTGATCTGGGACAGCCGCACAACCGGCCGCCGGTCGGTCATCGCCCCCCCTTGGGACACGGCGATTCTCCTGGCACGAACACCCCTGCCCCAGGGCACAGGGGCGACAAGCCTCCCCAAACCACCTTGTCACTTAGTGACAACCTCGGGGAAGGCCAGGGGGAGCAGGTGGAGGGAGATCTCGAGGGCGAGGCGGGTGGAAGGATCTTCAAGGGCGGGGCCGAGGAGCTCCTGGAGGCGGCGCAGCCGGTACCGGGCGGTGTTGTAGTGGATGCCCAGGGCGTGGGCGGTCTGGCGGAGGTTCTGCCCATGTTCGAGGTACGCGCGCAGAGTGCCCAAAAGGGCAGCGGACCGCTTCGCGCGCAGAACCGGCCCCAGGGACTCCCGACAGAAGCTGGCCAGGTCCTCCCGGGACTGCACCCCGGACAGGAGGCGGAACAGGCCCAGCTCCTCGTAGCAAGTCACCGTCCCCTTCCCCTTCGGCTGGACGAGCCTCCCCAGCTCGAGGCTTTGCATCGCAGCCCGGTAGCCTTCGGCGAACCCCTCCACCGTCGTGGTCAACGGTCCTACCCCCATGGACACGGAGTGGGGAGGGTTCTCGGTCCCCACGCGCTGGCATACCTCCCGCAGGGCCTGCGCGATCGCCGCCCGGTCGGTGCGGAGCCCGCCCACCGGGAACAAGGCCACCAGCCGCGTCCCCAGGCGCCAGAACACGGCCCTGGGGTTCAGGGTGCGGACGTACCGGCGCGCCAGGTGCAGACTCGTGTCAATCGCGCTCCGGCTGCGGTCCTCCCCGTGCGCGAGCACCTCTCCCAGGGGAAGGTCCGGGGCGGCCACCACCACGTAGAACGGCGGGTCCAGGGAGAGGCCCATCTGGCGCGCCAGGTTCACGGCCCGGGCCCCGGCCCCCGGGGCAAGCAGCGCCTCGAGGACCTCGTGTTGGAACTGCTGCTCCACCTGGCTCAGGGCCCGCAGCTCCATCATCTTGAGGGCCGCCACGGTGGCCCCATGGTCCAGGGCCACCCGCACGGCGTAGGGGACCGAGGGGGAAAGGGCCCCTCCCACCAGGATGTAGCCAAGGGCCATCGTGCTGGCGTGGATCGGATGGGCCACGATGGTCTGCCTCCCCCGGGGCCCAGCGACCTCCCACACCTCCGCCCCCTCCCACCCCAGCTCCGCCGGTGCCGCAGGGGGGAGATCCTCCCGCAAGTACAGGTCCCCCGACGGGTCGCGCACGAGGATCTCCCCCTCCCCAAACGGGGCGCTCTGCCCAAGCACGCGCCGAAACCGGTCGATCACCGCCACGGGGTGACCCACGGCCTCCGCGATGAGGCGGGCGATCTCCGCGAAGCTCCCCCCACGCAGCACGAGGTCCAGGAACCGGCGCAGAAGGGACTCCGACTGCCGCAGCTCACTCGCCTGGATGTGGAGGATGCGGCTCGTGAGGGGCTGGATGATGTCGATGAACGAGACCTTGGGGGGCAGCTCGATGAGGGGGAAGTCAAGGCGGTCCGCAACCTCGATCATCTCGGGGGGAATGCGATCCACGTAGCTTCCGGGGGTGATGGCAAGGCCCACCAGGCCCTTGGCGGCCAGCTGGGGGACGAGCTCCGCCAGCGCTTCGGGGTTGTCCCGCAGGGGGTACAGCGTGGTGACGAGGAGCTCGCCGGGACGGACCCACTCCAGGATGTCCGGCACCTCCATCACGTTCACCGACTCCACGACCCGGTCCAGACCCCCCTCGCCGGCGAGGACCCTCGCCCGGCGCAGGGGTTCGGCGAGTTGGAGACCTTCGCGGAGCGTGAGCATCGGTGAAGGGGGTAGAGGCGAGCGGGATCGAACCGCCGACCTTCGGCTTGCAAAGCCGACGCTCTCCCAAGCTGAGCTACGCCCCCAGTCCGTTTCGGACGGGAACCCGAAACGGCGCTGGGTTATACAGAGGCGCGGGGGGGGTGTCAAGGCCCGACAAGGGGCTTTGCGCTCCGCTTGCCCCATGGCTATAGTCGAAACGGCCGATGGACGACTCGCTCGATGTCGTGGTCCTGGCGGCGGGGAAGGGGACGCGGATGCGCTCCCGCCGCCCCAAGGTCCTCCACCCCCTGGCCGGGCTCCCCCTCCTGGAACACGTCCTGCGCGCGGCGTTCTCCCTCTGCCCCCGGCGCGTGGTGGTCGTCGTCGGCCACGGGGCAGACGAGGTGCGGGAGGCGTTCTCCGCGCGGGGAGTGAGGTTCGTGGACCAGGGAGAGCCCCGCGGCACCGGCCACGCAGTCCTCTCCGCCCAGGCGGAGGTGAGCGCCCAGAGGTTCCTCGTCCTCCCGGGGGACGTCCCCCTTGTCCCCCCGGAGGCCCTGCGGGCGCTCCTCCGCTGCCACCGGGAGCGGCGAGCCACGGTCTCGCTCCTCACGGCGAGTCCCCCTGACCCGGGCCCGTACGGCCGAGTGGTCCGCACGGAGGACGGAAGGCCCGTGCGGGTCGTCGAGGCCGCGGATGCAAGCCCGGCGGAGCTTTCGGTCGGGGAGGTGAACTCCGGGATCTGGTGCCTGGAGAACGTCCCGGACCTGTGGCGGGCGCTGGCCGCCCTGTCCACCGCCAACGCCAAGGGCGAGCTCTACCTCACCGACCTCGTGGCCCACTTCGCCCCGGCCGGGAGGGCCGCGGCCCTCCGTTGGCCCTGCCCCGACGACCTGCGGGCGAGGACACGGTCCTCCTCCCCGGGACCCACCTCCTGGGCCGGACCGCGCTCGGGCGGGAGTGCACGGTCGGCCCGGGGGCGTTCATCGGGACCAACGCTTCCCTCGTCGCCCCGATCCACATCGGGGAGGGCGAGGTGGTGGGCAGCCACGGCCAGGGAATGCCGGACCACGCTCGCGGGCACACCGTGTTCGGCCAGAAGCTCCAAGCATGTGTGGAGATCCGGCAGGCGCAGATCCGAAAGCGCGGCGGGCAGGGTGGCCATGTCCCGGATCTCGGCGTCGTGCAGCGGATGAACGCACGGGCACGGATCGCCGGAGGGGTTGAACCAAATCGCCCAGAGTCCGGCCTGCTTGGCCCCGGCGACGTCGGTGGCCTACCCGTCACCGACCATTGCCGCCTCGGCCGGAGGGCAGTTGAGCCGCGCGAGCACGGCGTGGAAGAACGCGGGGTCGGGCTTCGCTGCCCCGAGGTCGCGGGCGGTGACCACAACGTCGAGGTAGCGGTCCAGATGAACGCGGGCCAGGGCCTGGCGAACCATCCCTGGGAGTTCCCGCATCACCGTGCCCCCCCAGTCGAAGCACACCGCGTGGACGACGTTTGTTCGCGATCCGTTCAACGTTGGTCCTCCGGGCGGCGAGTGTATCCCCCGCTCGCCCAACCATGGGTTTGCGCAAAGGAGAACTCCGGCGACGGAACCGGGCCTTGGCCTCCGGGCTCATCTTCTCCGTGGCGTAATCGCCACCGGCACCGCCCGCCTATACTTGGCCGGCGACGTGCGCCAGTCGCCCATCACCCCGTACGGGTCGTGCCCTTCCTTGAAGTAGCGGGCGGCGACCTGCGGGTCGGCGTGGGCAGCGCAGAACGCGTGGATCTCGGCGAGGAGCTCCTCCAATGCTGCACGGTTGGTCACGTCTTTTCCCCGATGTAGTACCGCATGATGGGCCGGATCGGCGACCATCGGTGGACCTCGACGAACCCGGCCCCCTGGAACGTGGCCGCCGGGCTGGTGAACACAAACGCCCCGGGCAGCCCAGCCTTGTCCATCGGGTATCCCTCCACGATCCGCGCCCCGCGGGACGCGGCCAACGCCACTGCCGCCTTGAGGAGAGGCACCGTGATCCCCGGCGCCGGAACTGCTTGGCCACAAAGAAGCACACCACCGACCACACCGGCTGATCGTCCACCCGCTTCAGGGTCCGGGCCCGGTCCAGGGCCGGGTACCGCTCCCGTGGTCCCACCGCGCACCACGCCGCGGGCTTTCCGCCGGCGTAGGCGAGGATCCCCGGGACCTCGCCCGAGTCCACGATCCGCTTTAGAGCGGCCTTGTTTCCCGCGCCCTTTTGCTGCACGAACTCCGACCGGGGTCGTGCGGCAGGCCGGGGGTCAATCCCGCGGGGAGCATCGGCTTCCGAAGAACGATGGGACCGAAGCAGGCGCACATCGGACTGCGTTTCGGTATACTCAGGGCGCCATGGTGCAGCCGCGACTCCCAACCCTCGGCATCGCCCCCGGCGACCTTCCCCCGTACGCGCTCCTGCCCGGCGATCCGGCCCGCGCCGCGCGCATCGCGGCGCGGCTGGATGGGGCGGAAGAAGTGGCCAAGAACCGCGAGTTCCACGCCTACCGCGGCACCTGGCGGGGCCTGCCGGTGGGTGTGGTCTCCACCGGGGTCGGCGCCCCCGGGGCGGCGATCTGCGTCGAGGAGGCGATCCGCGCCGGGGCCAAGGTCCTGATCCGGGTGGGGACCGCGGGGTCGCTCCAGGATCGCGTGCGGGATGGTGACCTGGTCGTAGCCCTCGGCGCGGTGCGGGCGGAGGGGACCACGCCGCGGCTCCTGCCCGTGGAGTTCCCGGCCTTGAGCGATCCGGACGTGGCCGCCGCCCTTTGGGAGTTGTCTGGGGAACGCGGCCTTCCTGTCCATCGCGGCGTGGTCGTCACCCTCGACGCGTTCTACCGCGGGGTCCTGGACCTTGGGCTGGACACGTTCTCCCGGAGTGGGGCCCTGGCGGTGGAGATGGAGTGCGCGGCCGTGTTCTGCGTGGCTGCCCTGCGCGGGGTCCGGGCCGGGGCCATTCTCGCCATCGATGGGGACGCCCGCCGGGCCACACTCGGCGACTATAATCCCCATCGGGACACCGTCCGGCAGGCCATCGATCGGGAGATCGGGGTGGCCCTGGAGGCGCTCCTCAAGATCGGTGGGGGGAAGGAGGTGGGAAAGGGGCGTAGGCGATCTTCCCTAGCTCACACCTTGAAAGGAGGACCAACAAGGAGGAAGGAATGAGGAAGTGGTTGTTAGCGATGTTGGTGGTGGTCGCTCTTCCGACCCAGGTCACCTGGGCCGAAGCCGATTGGACGATAACCATCCTTCATACGAACGATACCCATTCGCGGCTGGAGAACATGGCCCGGCAGGCCACACTGATCCAGGAGATTCGGGCGCAGGTCCCGGAGGTGATCCTCCTCCACGCCGGGGACGCGTTCCTGGGGACCCTCTACTTCACCGTGCACAAGGGGGCGGCGGACGCATGGGTCATGGACCACATGGACTTCACCGCCATGGCCCTCGGGAACCACGAGTTCGACGAGGGCTCGGCGACCCTGGCCAAGTTCGCCGAGGCGGTGGGCTTCCCCCTTCTCTCGGCCAACTTCGACTTCTCTCAGGACCCCCTCCTCGCCGGGGAGATCCTGCCCTACGTACTCGTGGACGTGGCCGGGAACCGGGTGGGGATCATCGGGCTCACCACCGAGGACACGGCGTGGAGCTCGAACCCTGGGCCGAACATCGCCATCGGCGACGCGTTCGCCGCCGCCCGGCGGGCGGTGGACGAGCTCACCGCCCAGGGCGTCACCGTGATCATCGCCCTGACCCACCTCGGTTGGGATCGTGACCTGGAGCTCGCCACGTCCGTGACCGGGATCGACATCGTCGTGGGCGGACACTCCCATACACTCCCTGCCGGGTACCCGGCGGTGGTGGAGCGCAAGCTCGTGAACATCAACACCGCCAGCGTGGACGAGCTTGTGGCCCTCCCCCGGATTGGCCCCACGTTGGCCCAGCGGATCGTGGATTGGCGTACGTCCCGCGGGCCGTTCCAGAAGATCGAGGAGATCATGAACGTGTCCGGGATCGGTCCCGCCACGTTCGCCGCCATTCGGGATCGGATCGCGGTCGCGGACGTCCGCATCCCCACCCTGGTCGTCCAGGCCGGGGAGCACGCCCAGCACCTCGGTCGGTTGGAGGTGACGTTCGACGGGCAAGGGGTCCTGACCGGTTGGAACGGGGAGCTCATCCCGGTGGCCGAGGTACCCATGGACCCGGCGATCGAGGCCCAGCTCGCCGTGTTTGGCGCCCCCATCGCCGCCCTCAAGGCACAGGCCGTGGGGGAGACGCGGGTCGACCTGGACGGAGATAAGACCCGGGTGCGCACCCGGGAGACGAACCTCGGGAACCTCATTGCCGACGCGATGTTGTGGAAGGCGAAGGCTGCCGGGGCCCAGATCGCCATCCAGAACGGGGGTGGGATCCGGGCCTCCATCCCCGCCGGCGAGGTCACCCTGGGCCAGGTCATGGAGGTCCTCCCATTCGGGAACTACCTTGTGGTCCTCGACGTCACCGGGGCCCAGCTCCTCGCCGCCCTGGAGAACGGGGTGAGCCTGGTGGAGCAGGCCAAGGGGCGGTTCCCCCAGGTGGCCGGGATCCGGTTCACCTGGGATCCGGCCAAGGCCGCCGGGGAGCGCGTCGTGTCCGTGGAGGTGTGGACGGAAGAGGGCTGGCGGCCGATCAACCCCAAGGGCACCTACCGCGTGGCCACCAACAACTTCCTCGCCGGGGGCGGGGACGGCTACGAGGTCTTCCTCGAGGCGCGGCAGGTCATCAACCTCGGGTTCGTGGACTACGAGGTCCTCGCCGACTACCTCCGCGCCCACTCTCCGGTGGCTCCGGAGGTGGAGGGGCGGATCGTGGAGCGGAGGTGAACCTTGATGGAGCCGTTCGGGAGGGGGTGAGAAGGAGCACAGCGGTGGATCGAACGCGGAGTGAGCTCGTGTAGACTGTGGATAGAGGAGGTGTTTCATGCGCAAGGGTTTGCTGTGGGCGTTGTTGATGGTCCTAGGTGTGGCGGTGGCCTTCGGTAGCATCCCCAAGATCGGGCTGATCCTGGCCACGGGTGGTCTGGGAGACCGGTCGTTCAACGACCAGTCCTACTGGGGCGCCGAGCGGGCGGCCAAGGAGCTGGCGGCCAAGTACGGGGTCCCGGTGGAACAGGTGTTCAGCTACGTGGAACCGCGGTCCATCGCCGACTACGAGGCGTTCCAGCGGGAGTTCGCCCGCTCCGGCGAGTACACGATCATCGTGTGCATCGGGTTTGACCAGGCCCCGGTGCTGGAAGAAGTGGCGCCGGACTATCCGAACCAGTGGTTCGTGGTCATCGATGCCGTGGCCGCGGTCGGCAACGTGGCCTCCATCGTGTTCAACGACTGGGAGGAGGCGTTCCTGTGCGGGGTGGTGGCCGGGCTCTGGACCAAGACCGGCAAGGTCGGGGTGGAGGGCGGGATGGACATCCCCCTCATCCGCCGGTTCGTGCAGGGCTTCACCCAGGGCGCGATGTGGGCCAACCCCGCGATCACGGAGGGAGACGTCCTCGTGCGCTACGTAGGCGCCTGGAACAACCCCACCCTGGGGAAGGAGCTTGCACTTGAGATGTACCAGGCTGGGGCGGACGTGGTCTACGGGGCGGCCGGCAAGTCCCACCTTGGGGTGTTCGCCGCCGCCGAGGAGAAGCCCGGGGTATGGTGGGCCATCGGCACCGACGTGGACCAGGCCTGGTCCACCCCTGAGCACGCCGACGTGATCATCGCCTCGGGCCTGAAGCGGGTGGACCTCGCCGTGTACACGGAGATCATGAAGGCGGTGGAGGGAACCTGGGCCCCCGGCGTCATCAGCTACGGCATGGCCGCGGAGGCCAAACTCGGCACCGGGATCGCCGTGGGCAGCGAGGATGCGCTCCCGCCCTACGTGGTCGCCAGCGCAAGCCAGGTCGCCATCCCCGCTGAGGTCGTGGCCAAGGCGGTCGAGGCCGCTCAGGGGATCCTCAACGGGACGATCGTGATCGAGCACGAGTAGTGCTCCTTTCTGATCAGGGATAAGGGGAAGGTCGATGCCCGGCGTAGAAGAGACGCCAGGCGGAGCCCGGCGCATCTCTCAGGCCGTGCGCATGGAGGGGATCGTGAAGCGGTTCCCCGGCGTTCTGGCCAACGCCGGCATCGACTTTTCCCTGGACTTCGGCGAGGCCCACGGCCTCCTTGGGGAGAACGGGGCCGGCAAAACGGTGCTCATGAGCATCCTGTACGGCCTCTACCAGCCCGATGCGGGGAGGATCTTCGTCCGGGGAACCCCCACCCGCATCGGAAGCCCCGCCGTGGCCATCCGCATCGGCATCGGCATGGTGCACCAGCACTTCATGCTCGTCCCCCGACTCACGGTGGCGGAGAACATCGCCGTGGGCTGGGAGCCCACCCGCGGGCCCCTGCTCGATCGCCGGGCTATGGTCCGCCGGATCGAGGCCTTGGTGGAGCAGTACGGGCTCGGGGTCGACCCCGAGGCCCGGGTGGAGGAGCTTGCGGTAGGGGAGCAACAGCGGGTGGAGATCCTCAAGGCCCTGTACCGCGGAGCAGAGGTGCTGATCCTGGACGAGCCTACCGCCGTGCTCGCCGAGCAGGAGGCAGAGGCGTTGTTCGCCGCCGTGCGTGCGCTCAAGGAGCAGGGGAAGGCGGTGGTGTTCATCACCCACAAGCTCGACGAGGCGCTCGCCGTGTGCGACCGGATCACCGTGCTCAGAAAAGGCAAGAACGTGGGCACCCTTCCGGCGAGCGAGGCCACCGAAACCCAGCTTGCCGAGCTCATGGTCGGCCGGGAGGTGGTGTTCCAGGTACGGCCGGAACCGGTGGTGAGCGAGGGGCAGCCCCTGGTTGCGGTGGAGGGCCTCGTGGCCACGGACGACCGGGGGGTGGAGGCGGTACGGGGGGTGAGCGTTGTCGTCCACGACCACGAGATCCTGGGGATCGCCGGCGTCCAAGGGAACGGCCAGAAGGAGCTGGTGGAGGCGATCTGCGGCCTCCGGCAGCCCCAAGCCGGCCACGTTTCCGTGGGCGGGCGCGACCTCACCGGGGCCAGCCCCCGGAAGCTCACCCGGGCCGGGTTGGTCCACGTCCCGGAGGACCGGCAGCAGCGGGGCCTCATCCTCCCGTTCACCGTGGCCGAGAACGCCATCCTCGGCCAGGAGTACGACCCCCGCTTCGCTATCGGCCCGTGGGCCCAGGCCCGCCGGAACATCGCCCGCTACGCCCAGGAGCTGGTGGAGCGGTTCTCCATCGCCGCCCCGTCGGTGCGCACCTCGGTGCAAGCCCTGTCCGGGGGGAACCAACAGCGGCTGATCCTGGCCCGGGAGCTCGGGCGCGGGCCACGGGTGGTGGTAGCCGTGCAGCCGACGCGGGGGCTCGATGTCGCGGGGATGGAGTTCGTGTGGAACCAACTTCTCGCCATGCGTCGCCAGGGGTGCGCGGTGCTTTTGGTGTCCATGGACCTGGACGAGGTGATGATGCTCTCGGACCGGATCGCGGTGATGTACCAAGGGGAGGTCGTGGCCGTGGTGCGACGGGGGGAGGCTACCAAGCGCGAGCTGGGGCTGTGGATGCTCAGGGGGAAGGGTGAAGTGGCTTAGGGAAATGGCCCCGGTGGCCGGGGCGATCGCCCTCGCCCTGGGGGTAGGAGCTATCGTCACCGCTCTCACCGGCTACTCCGTGCCCGCGGTGTACCGGGAGCTCGTCCGGGGCGCGTTCGGGGGCAAGTACCAGCTGTTCCAGACGTTGACCCAAGCGACCCCGATCGTCTTCACCTCGCTTTCGTTCGTGATCGCGTTTCGTTGTGGCCTGTTCAACATCGGAGCGGAGGGGCAGCTCTACGTGGGCGCGTTCGCCGCGGCGTGGGCTGGGTTCACGTTGGAGCTTCCCCCGGTGCTGCATACCGTGGTGTGCCTGCTGTGTGGCGCCGTGGCCGGAGGATTGTGGGGCCTCGTTCCCGGGTGGCTGCGGGCCCGGCGCGGGGCGAACGAGTTCGTGACCACGATGATGCTCTCCTACGTGGCCATCTACCTCACGAGCTGGCTCGTCTCGCCCCGGGGGCCGTACCACGGCACCCAGTGGGCGAACCAGACGGTGCGCATCCTCCGCAGCGCGGAGCTGCCGCGGTTCATGGCCGGGGCCCAGCTGTCGTGGGGGATCGCGGTGGGGGCCATGGTGGCCGTGCTCGTGTGGTACTTCATCTTTCGTACCCCGCGTGGGTACCAAATCCGGGCGGTGGGGCAGAACCCCCAGGCTGCCGAGTACGGGGGGATCGACGTATCGAGGAGCATGATCCTCGCCCTGACCTTGGCCGGGGCGCTCGCGGGTTTGGGCGGGGCGGCGGAGATCTTGGGCACCCACCGCCGGTTCATCGAGTTCTTCTCGCCGGGATATGGCTGGGACGGGATCGCCGGCGGGCTCATTGCCCGAGCTCACCCCATCGCCGCGATCTTCGCCGCGATCCTGATGGGGGCGCTCAGGGCGGGGGGGATGGCCATTGACCGGGCCGGGGTGGCGCCGGCGGACCTGGCGGCGGTGTTCCAGGGGCTGGTGATCCTGTTCGTGGTGGCCCCGGAGCTCATCCGCCACCTCAAACGGTTGGGTGCGCTAAGGAGGAGCCGTGTCCGTTCTGAGCCTTGAACTCCTCGTCTCCGCGCTGCGGCTGGCCACCCCCATTGCCCTGGTGGCCCTGGGGGAGACCTACTCCGAGCGGGCCGGGGTGATCAACGTTGGGGTGGAGGGGATGGCCCTGGCCGGGGCGTTGACCACGGCCATCGTGGCCTACTTCAGTGGGAGCCCTACCTTGGCCCTGGTGGCGGCGATCGGGGTGGGGGCCCTCCTGGGGGCGCTCCACGCCGTCTGGAGCGTGTACCTCAGGGCGGACCACGTGGTGTCCGGCGCGGCCATCAACCTGTTGGTGGTGGGGTTCGCCCTGTTCCTCACCCGGGTCATCTGGGGCTGGCGCGGCACTTCCCCCTCCGCCCCCACCTTGAACGCCTGGATCCTGGTGGGCGCGGGCCTGTTCCTCATCGCCCTTTCTCAGGTCTACATCTTCCGCACCCCGTGGGGCTTGAGGCTGCGGGTGGTGGGTGAGCACCCCCGGGCCGCGGACACCGCGGGGATCAACGTGTACCGGACCCAGCTAATCTACACCGTGCTAAACGGCGCCCTGTGTGGCCTGGCCGGGGCGTTCCTGTTCAACAATCTAGGGAGGTTTACCGACGGCATGGTGGGGGGCCGCGGCTTCATCGGCATCGCGGCGATGGTCGTCGGCAACTACCGGCCCCTTCCCGCCCTTCTCGCCGCGTACCTGTTTGGGTTCGTGGACGCCCTGCAGATGAGGCTTCAGGCGTACATCCCCTCCCAGTTCTCGCTGATGCTCCCTTACATCCTCACTGTGGTGGTGCTGGCCGGGTTCCTGGGCCGAACCAAGGTCCCCAAGGCCCTGGGGAAGCCGTACGTGAAGGAGCGCGGGTGATTCGTGAGTGGGCAGGGGGAGGGGAAAATGTGGGTTGAGCTAACATTAGTGGTGGGAATACCCTCGCTTTTGGGTGCTGTAGCGCTGGGGGAGGAGGCGCCAAGGGCGGTGCCCTCTTGGGCTTGGGTGGGCAGCACCGGGTTCTCCGGGGGGTACGGCGAGGCCCTTGTCCCAAAGGCAAGCGGCTTTTTGATCTTCCGCCAATATCAAGCCAACCAGAAACCCGAGCTTGAGCTGTACGAGATAGGCGAGGATGGGGTCCCGTGCTCGCGCGGAGGAAATCGTGGCCCGCGGGACGTACGGAGCCGCCCGACTTCGAATCGGGAGTGGCGGCCGCTTCTTTCTTACCGGTGGCACCGCCCTGGCCGAGTTCTATTTGGGGCACCGACGTTCCTTCGCCTTGGATCTCTTCACCGCAGAGGAGGGGCTTGTCCTGCCTTTCTCGCGCCTTTTCGAAAACCAGCTTGGGGATGCCGGGTTCGAAGTCCGGACGGTACGTCGGCGGGCAAGCTTTGCCGAGTTCACGGTGAAGATAGGGGCTGAGGAGGTGCGCGTACAGCTTGCTTACGATTCACCGTTTCGGTTCCATCCCCCGGAGGAGGCGGCGTTCGTCAGGGTGAACGATTTCGTGGATCTGGCGGTCGACAAGTTCTTGGCCTTTTTCGGCCGCGCCGAGCCCAGGGATGCGGTGGACCTTTTCTTCCTCCTTCGAGAGCCCGAACTCAAAGGGCTGATGGAGTTGGCCCGTCGGAAGGACCCCGGCTTTGATCCCTACTGGCTTGCCCAAGCGTTCCAGCGGGTGGAGGAATTCCCGGATGAGCCCGAGCGATGGCCGGTAGAGATGGTAGCCTCCTGGGATCCCCAGGAAATCAAGGCCCGATTCACTTGCCTTGCCCGTTCCATCCTTGAGGGCATCCAGAAAGGAGAACAAGGGTGATCAGGCCGGTTTACTGGGAGGACGGGGCGATAAAGCTCTTGGATCAGATGAGGCTTCCGCAGGAGGAGGTGTGGCTTTCCCTCACCCGCTGGGGGGAGGTGGCGGAGGCGATAAAGAGCATGCGGGTGCGCGGGGCACCGGCGATCGGGATCGCCGCCGCCTACGGCCTCGCCCTGGCGGTCTGGAACCCCTCTCCGGGCAAGGCCCCCCGGGCCGCGTTCGAGGAGGCCGCGGAGGGCCTTTCCCGGACGCGCCCTACCGCCGTGAACCTGTTCTGGGCCATCCGCCGGATGGAAGGCGCATTCCGCCGACTTGCGGGTTCGGACCCAGGGGAGCTGCGCCGGGGGGTCCTCGCGGAGGCGGTACGGATCCACGAGGAGGACATCGCCGCCAATCGGCGGATCGGGGAGTACGGGGCGGCCCTCCTTCCACAAGGGGCGCGGGTGCTGACCATCTGCAACACCGGGGCCCTCGCCACCGGCGGATATGGCACCGCCCTCGGGGTGGTGCGGGCGGCTTGGGAACAAGGGAAGCTCCGCGAGGTGTACGCGTGCGAGACACGCCCCCTCCTCCAGGGGGCGCGGCTCACGGCGTGGGAGCTCCTCACAGAACGGATCCCGTTTCGGCTGATCGTGGACGGGGCGGCAGGATGGCTCATGGCCCGGGGCGGGGTGGACGCGGTCCTGGTGGGGGCGGACCGCATCGCCAGGAGCGGCGACGTGGTCAACAAGATCGGCACCTATACCCTGGCCTGTCTTGCCCATCGTCATGGCATCCCGTTCTACAGCGCTGCCCCCACCTCAACGATCGACCTCGCCGTGGCCACGGGGGCGGAGATCCCGATCGAGGAGCGGGCGGAGGAGGAGGTGGTTGCGCCGCGCGGGGTCACGTTCGCCCCGCCCGGGGCACGGGCGTGGAACCCGGCGTTCGACGTGACCCCGGCGGAGCTCGTCACGGCCATCGTCACCGAGCGGGGGGTGATCCGGCCACCTTACCATGACACGGTCCCTGCGGCTCTGGCGTGAGCGGGTGACGGAGACCGCCCGGGAAATGGCTGCCCGTGGTCTGGTTCGGGGGAGCTCGGGGAACGTCTCGGTGCGGGTAGGGGACACCGTCCTCATCACCCCGACCCGCATCCCCTACGCGTACCTGCGGGCTCGTCAGGTGGTGGCCATTGACCTTGCGGGAAAAGCCCTGTCCGGGAGCGGCGGGCCGTCGTCGGAGTGGCGGTTGCACGTGGCCATCTACCGGGCCCGGGCGGACGTGCGGGCCATTGTGCATACCCACTCCCCGTACGCCACCGCTGTGGCCGTGCCCCTTCCCGAGCTTCCGGTGGCCCACGACGAGGGGGAGCTTCTGTTCGGCCGGGCGATTCCCGTAGCCCGACATGCCCCGCCGGGGACGTGGGATCTGGCCCACGCCGCGGTGGCCGCCTTGGGCGGCGGGAACGCCGTGCTCCTCGCCCGGCATGGCGCGGTGGCGGTGGGGTCGACCCTGCGGCAGGCCCTCGACCTCGCCGAGAAGCTGGAAGAAACCGCCCAGCTCTTCTCCTTCCGTTTTCCGGACTAGAGGTCAGGGCTGAGGGGGCATCCTGAACGCACCGAAGTCGTAGCCCTGGGCGTTGAGTCGCGCCACGATCCCTGTGAGCACATCCGCCGGAAGTTCCGGGGTTCGGCTCAGGATCCACCCGAAAGGGCGGCGCTACGCCTCGGACCGTAGCATCGGGCTTCATGCCCGACGTTCGGAGCCATCGGCCCCGGACCGGCCGAGCCCCAGTCCAGGCGTTCGGGCCGGGGGGCTACTTGTCCTTCTCGAACTTCTCCTTCGAGGCGCCGCAGCTCGGGCACTTCTTGGGGCGAGAACTCCCGTTTACCACTTCACCGCACAACGAGCAAACCCACTTCGGCATCTCCGTTCCCTCACCCTTTGCCGGCCCCATTATACGGGGCGGCTGGCGGTGGGGTGGCACGGGTAGGGGTAGGTGGCGCTGGCCTGTGGACGAGGTCCCCGGGGATACGGCCATCTACTGGCCGGGATCAACCTCGAGGGTCCGGAGCTGCTTCTGGCCAAGGATCGCGGGTTCGACCTCGCCTGACCCACCATCCGCGGGTGGGGCGGTGGTTCGGTTCCACGAGGCGCTCCACCGCCACGTGGCCGCGCACGGCCTTACGAAACGTCGTCCATAAAGGACGACGCTACACCTGTAGCGTCGGGGTTTATCCCCGACGTTCAGGTTGGGCCTTGTGCCCGACGCTCGCGGGGTTCATCCCCGACGCCAAACCCGACGTCCCCTCGGGCTGGGGCATCACTCGAAAACCTCCTCCGGAGCACTTCGGGGGCAGCGGAAAACTCCTGGAGCTCCAGCAGGCGCTGTTCGCCGGTAGTAAGGTCCTTTACCTTGGCCTGACCCTGTTCAAGCTCCTCCGGGCCCACGATCAGGGCGTAGCGGGCGCGGCGTCCCGCCACCTGCATCGCCTTCCGGAGCGAACGCCCCATGTACTCCATGTCCGCAGAAACCCCGGCCCGCCTGAGCTGGGCAAGGAGCTCGATCGCCTTCCTCTGCGCCTCGTCCCCGATCGGGACCACGCAGCACGCAAGCTCGGGCGTCGCGTCCTTTTCCTCCCCCCGTTGGGCCTGGAGCACAAGCACCAACCGTTCCATCCCCCCGGCAAACCCGACCCCGGGCGTGGCCGGTCCCCCGAGAAGCTCCACCAGGTCGTCGTACCGCCCCCCGCCCAGAAGCGCATCCTGGGCCCCAAGCTCCCGGGAACACAGCTCGAACACGGTCCGGGTGTAGTAGTCGAACCCCCGGACCAGGGTGTGGTCGAGCTCATACCTGAGCGCGAGCGCGTCGAGATGCTCCCTGACTTGTTGGAAGTGGTGCCGGCAGGCGTCACACAGGTGGTCTACGCTCTTCGGCGCGCTTCGGATCGCGGGCTGGCATTGGGGTTGCTTGCAATCGAGGATGCGCATCGGATTTTCGGCAAGGCGGCGCTGGCAGTCGGCACACAGCTCGGACGCCCGGGGGAGGAAGTGCTGGCGGAGAGCCTCCCGGTAGCCGACCCGATCCCGAGCGCAGCCAATGGAGTTGAGCCGCAAAAACAGCCCTTCCCGGCGGAGGCCCAACCGCTCCATGAGGAAGCTCGCCAGGTCGATGACCTCAGCATCCAGCGCCGGATCGAGCGACCCCAGGGCCTCCACCCCATACTGGTGGAACTGGCGCTGGCGGCCCTTCTGGGGCTTCTCGTAACGGAACATGGGCCCAATGTAGTAGAGCTTGGCCAAATCCCCTTTGGCGTAGAGGCCGTGCTCCACGTACGCCCGCACCACCGACGCCGTCGCCTCCGGGCGCAGGGCAAGCTCAAGGCCCTTTTTGTCGGGGAACACGTACATCTCCTTGTGCACGACGTCGGTGGTCTCCCCCACCCCCCGGCTGAACAGGGCCGCGAGCTCCACCAGCGGCGGGCGGATCTCCCGGTACCCGTACAGGGCGAAGGCAGCACGGATCTCCGCCTCCACCCGCTGCCAAAAGGGGGTTTCCTCGGGCAGGATGTCCCGCATCCCCCGTACGCTCTCGACCTTCATCCGCCGATCGCCCGCTCCAGGTTCACCATCTCCACCAGGGCCTCCGCGGCCTGGGCGCCCTTGTTGCCGACCTTGCCCCCGGCCCGCTCCAGGGCCTGATCTTGCGTGTCAGCGGTGATCACCCCGAACGCCACCGGCACCGGGAGCTCCAGATTAAGCTTCGCAAGGCCTTTCGCGACCTCGGCGGCCACGTACTCGAAGTGGGGCGTGGCCCCGCGCACCACCGCCGCCAGGGCGAGGACCCCGTGGACCTTGCCCGACGAGCCGAGGGTCCGCACCGCCCGCGGGAGCTCGAACGCCCCCGGCACCCATGCCACCGCGATGTCCTTTTCCTCTACCCCGAGCCGCCGCAGGCGGTCCACCGCCCCGGCCAGGAGCTCCTTGGTCACGAGCTCGTTGAACCGGGACACGGCGATCCCGACCTTTAGCCCCTTTCCGTCCAGCTTTCCCTCGTAGGCGGCCATCCCTCCTCCTTCATACCTTCCTGAGCTCGTGGCCGAGCTTCTCCTTCTTCGCCTTGAGGTAGCGCACGTTGTACGGGTTCGGCTCGACCTCGATCGGCACCTGCTCCACGATCTCCAGGCCGTAGCCTGCGAGCCCGGCCACCTTGCGCGGGTTGTTCGTGAGGAGTCGGATCTTCTTCACCCCGAGGTCGACCAGGATCTGGGCCCCGATCCCGTACTCCCGTAGGTCGGCCGGGTACCCGAGGCGCAGGTTGGCCTCCACCGTGTCCAGGCCCTGATCCTGAAGGTGGTAGGCGCACACCTTGTTGGCGAGCCCGATCCCCCGCCCCTCCTGGCGCATGTAGAGCACCACCCCCCGCCCCTCCCGATCGACCATGTCGAGCGCGGCGTGGAGCTGGCCGCCGCAGTCGCACCGCAGCGACCCCAGGGCGTCCCCGGTCAGGCACTCCGAGTGCACCCGCACCAGCACCGGCGCCTCCCCAGCGAGGTCGCCCTTCACCAGGGCCACGTGCTCCTGCCCGGCGATCCGGTCGCGGAAGGTGACGATGCGGAACTCCCCCCACCGCGTGGGCAGGTCCGCCTCGCAGATCCGGTCCACCAGCTTCTCCCGCCTCTTGCGGTACGCGATGAGGTCGGCGATGGTCAGAATCGGAAGCCCATGACGTTCCCCGAACGCCACGAGATCGGGGAGGCGGGCCATCGTCCCGTCGTCGTTCATGATCTCGCAGATCACCCCCACCGGGGCGAGGCCGGCGAGCACGCACAGGTCCACCGCGGCCTCGGTGTGCCCGGCCCGGCGCAGGACGCCGCCGTCGCGGGCGATCAGGGGGAACACGTGCCCGGGCCGGACGAGGTCATCTGGCCGCGAGCTCGGGTCGGCCAGGACGCGGAGCGTGCGCGCCCGGTCGTGGGCGGAGATGCCGGTGGTGACGCCGACCCGGGCGTCCACAGACACGGTGAACGCCGTCTCGTGGCTGTCCTGAGGCGGCTCCACCATCGGGCGGAGCTCCAGCCGCTCCGCCCACTCCCGGGGAAGGGGCACGCACAGGAGTCCCCGCGCCTCGCGGACCATGAAGTTCACCGCGTCCGTGGTCGCCTTCTCCGCGGCCATCACGAGGTCGCCCTCGTTCTCCCGGTCCTCGTCATCGACGACGATGATCATCCGGCCGGCCCGGATCGCCGCCACCGCTTCCTCTACCGTCGCCAGCTTCACCGCTCCCTCCACCGCCGCACGTACTTGGCCAAGACGTCGAACTCCAGGTTCACCCGGTCTCCCACCCGGCGGGCACGGAGGTTCGTGTGCTCCCAGGTATAGGGGACGATCGCACAGCGAAAGTTCCCCTCCTCAACTTCGTACGGGGTTAGGCTAATTCCGTCCACACCCACCGACCCCTTGTCCGCCACGAGCTCGGAGAACCGGGGATCGAAGGAGACGCCGAGCAGTACGTCCTCCCCTCTTCGCTCGAGGAGGGCTACCTTGCCCACCGTGTCCACGTGCCCGAGGAGGAAGTGGCCACCCAATTCCTCCCCAACCCGGAGGGCCGGCTCCAGGTTCACCGCCTCTCCCGGCCGAAGGTCACCCAGGGCAGTGCGGGCGAGCGTTTCCTGGGAAAGAGCCATCGTCATCCCTACATCGCGCACGGCGGCCACGGTTAGGCAAACCCCGTTCACCGCCAAGCTCGCCCCCTCGTCCAGGGCCACGCCCTCGGCGCGCACCGTAAGCCGCCGCGGCTCCCGCCGCACCACCTGGCCCACGGCGCGCACAATGCCGGTGAACATGATCTATACAGTGTATGCGGTTTCCCGCCCCCACACAACCGGTTGCGGCCTCCCTTGACACCCGGTAAAGTTCGTTCGGCAATGTGGAGAACAGTCCTGGCCTTGGCCCTCGTGTTCAGCCCCTGGTTCCTCACCGTGCTGGCCGACCAGCCCCTGGAGATCGTGCGCCTGCTCCACGACGGCGGCGAGGTGGTGCAGGTCACCAATGGCCTGGTGCGGTACCAGTTCGCCGAGCTGGGGGGGAGCCTGCGGAGCGCGTACGTGCACTTCACGAGCTACCGCACCCAGAACATGGACGCGGTGCCGGGGTGGGAGGGCGGCGTTCAGCCCTCCCTCGGCCCGGGGGTCAGCCTGCCGTTCGAGGTGTGGCTCGACGAGGCCACCGTCGATCCAACTGTGTACGCCGTGGCCGTGGAAACCCTGGCCCCGGATGTGGCGGTGGTGCGGCTGCAGAGGTCCGGAGACGGCCTCGTCGTCGACAAGGCGTTCACCATCAACTGGGATGCGTTCTACACGATGGACGTGAACGTCCGCGTCCAGGCCCCAGGACAAAGGGTGAGGCTCGTCCTCGGCCATCGCCCGAGCGGCCGGGATGTCCCAGACCTCCGGTTCCTCTACGATGGCAGGGTCTACACCGCCCCCCTTGCCCCGGGCACCTACACCAAGTTCGAGGGCGTGGGCCTGGTGGGCAAGGAGATGGTGTACTTCTTGAGGGTCCAGGAGGGGACGGGCACCCCGTTCTTCGGGCAAAACGCGGCCGGCCAGCCCGTGTTCGGCCTGGAGGCCACCGGCGAATTGGCGATCCGGGGAACGCTCTACAGCGGCCGCAACCGATATCTCCTCCTGCAGAGGTCCGGACTGGAGGTGCTAACCCCGCTCGGGTTCTTCTCCCGCTTCCTGGTGTGGGTGATGCAGTTTTTCGAGTGGCTGTATCGGATCACCGGGAACTACGGCTGGGCGATCATCCTGTTCACCCTGATCACCCGCATCGTCGTGTACCCGCTCATGCGCAACCAGTACCGGTCGATGGCCAAGATGCAGCGGCTCGCCCCCAAGCTCAAGAAGCTCCAGGAGCGGTACAAAGACGACCGGCAGGCCCTGCAACAGCAGATGATGGAGCTGTACCGCCAGGAGGGGGTCAACCCGTTGGGTGGGTGCCTTCCGATGCTGCTGCAGTTTCCGATCCTGATCCTGCTGTGGCAAACGATCATGTACTCGGCGGAGCAGATCCACCTCTCCCCGGGGTTCCTCTGGATCCGCGACCTCTCTCAGCCTGATCCGTACTACATCCTGCTGATCCTGGCTACCGGAGCGCAGCTCCTCCAGCAGTGGTTCACCCAGCGGCGCATGCCGGAACCGCCCACCGGGGGGAGCCAGGTCCTGGGGTGGGTGTTCCCGCTCGTCATGGCCTTGCTCTTCATGAGCTTCCCGGCCGGGCTGTGGCTGTACTGGCTCCTCACCACCCTCCTCCAGATCGGGCAGCAGTGGATCTTCGACTGGGAGATGGCCCGCGAAGCCCGGGTCCCCACCGCCACGGCGGACGATGGACGCCAAGACCGGTGAGGCTATCCGCCAGTTCTTCTCCGGTTGCCTCGTCGTGCTGGGTGAGCCGGGGCAGGTGGAGGTCACCCCCGAGGATGGGGACGTCTACGTCAACCTGAGCGGGCCGTTCAAGCTCATCCCCCAAGGGGATTCTGCCTTCCGGGCCGCTTTGAGCCGGGTGGCCCAGCTCCACCTCCGGGCCGATCTGCCCCAAGGCGTCCGCATCGTGGTGGACATCAACGGGGAGGCGCTCGCCCGCCGTCATGAGCTTGAGGAGCGGGCTCGCCGGGTGGCGGAACGGGTGGTGGCCGAGCGGCGCCGGATCCAGTTGGAGCCGATGCCTCCTCAGGACCGCCGGGTGATCCACCTCGTGCTGGCCGACTTCCCCGGGGTGCGCACGTACTCGGTGGGGAAGGGCAGCGGCCGCCGGGTGGTCATCGAACCAACCCAGGAATGAACCTGCGCCGTGCCGTCCTCGGTCCTACCCCGCCCGTACGGGCAGGAGAGGGCCGGGTGGAGGTGCTCGGCATCCCGCTCACCGCGCTTTCCCAGGACGGGTTCGTGAACGAGGTGGCCCGCCGCCTCGCCCAGGGGGAGCGAGGGATCGCCCTGTTCACCCCGGACGCCTGGGCAGCCGCACGGGCTATCCTGTACGACGACATCCGCGCCCTGTACCGACAGGCGGACTTGGTGGCATGCGATGGAACCTCTCTCGCCTGGGCGGCGCGGGTCGGGGGGCACCCCCTGCCCCGGGTGGCCGGGGTGGACCTGGCGTGGGCGCTGTGCGCACGGGGGACCGAGGTAGGGTGGTCGGTGTACCTCCTCGGGGGCCGGCCGGGGGTGGCTGCGGCCGCCGCGCGCCGGGTGCGCGCCGCGTTCCCCGGGCTCAGGATCGTGGGCACGCACCACGGGTACTTCGCGGGAGGCGGCCCCGTTCGCGAAATCCGCCGGCTGCAGCCTGATTTGCTTCTCGTGGCGCTCGGGCATCCCAAGCAGGAGCGGTGGATCCTCGCCCACCGCGACCTCGGGGCCGGTCTCCTCATGGGGGTGGGAGGGACGCTGGATCTCTGGGCCGGCCGGTTCTGCCGGGCCCCCCGGGCTTGGCAGCGGTTAGGGCTGGAGTGGCTGTGGCGGGCAGCCCAGGACCCACGCCGGGTCCGAAGGCTGTGGGCGGTCCCATTCCTCCTCTACCACATCGGGCTCGGCTGGACCCGCTGCCGAGGAAAACGAGGATAAGGCGATCAGCGCCGGGCCCTCGCCTTTTCCGCGGTGAGGGTCCACCAGTAGAAGATCGGGTTGGCCACGTAGAACGTGGAATAGGTGCCGACGATCACGCCCATCAGCATCGCCACGGTGAACCCCCGCAACGCGGTCCCGCCGAACACGAACAAGATCACGATGGGGACCAACGTGGTGGACACGGTGTTGATGGTCCGGGTGAGCGTCTGGTTGATGGAACGGTTGATGAGATCGCGGAGCGGGGTCTTCTTGGAGAGCTTCAGGTTCTCCCGCACCCGGTCGAAGATGACGATCGTGTCGTTGAGGGAGTAACCAACCACCGTGAGCAGGGCGGCGATCACCGGAAGGTCGATCTCCAAGCGGAACAAGGCGAACACGCCCAACGTGATGACCACGTCGTGGATAAGGGCCGCCACCGCCCCCACCGCGTACCGGAGGCGGAACCGCCACGCGATGTACACGAGCATCGCGGCCATCGCCACCAGAATCGCCTGCCAGGCGCGGTTGACGATCTCCCGGGACACCTGAGCCCCGATGTCCGTCACGCTGGTGTCTGGAAGACCGTTCACCTGGGCCGGCTCCGGGATCCCCGAGCCCGCTGCTGGGCGGGCAAGGGCCTCGCGCATCCGGGCCTTGAGCTCCTCAGAGGATTCCCGGACGGTCACGATCTTTCCGGGCAGGGTTACCCCCTCCCGGTCGGCGGTCACGCTCTGGACGTACAGGGTGGATTTGGCCGTGCCCTCCCCCACGAGTGGGGCGAGGTAGCTGCGGAGGGCGTCGTTGGTGAGGTTCGTGCCCGTGGGGTAGAAGATGGTGAGCTGGATGCCGCCGGTGAAGTCGATGCCCGGGCGCAGGCCGACGAACACCAGCACCAGGATGCTCGCCAACACCAGCGCACCCGAGAGGGAGGAGAAGTACTTCGCCTTGCCCATGAAGTCAAACTGGGTCATGGCCTTCTCCTGTTCAGGCGGCCTTGAGGCGACGGCTCAGTCGGGCCTTGAGTCGGGCAGCCCGGTTGGGATGAATGACCCCGCGCGCGGCGGCCTTGTCCACCGCCTTCTGGAACTGGGGGAGGACCTTGCGGGCTTCTTCCTTGTCTCCGGCCTCGACCAGCGTCTGAAACTTGCGGCGCCAAAACCGGACGGCGCTCTTGCGCAGGTCGTTCCTCCTTCGGTGAGCCAAGCTCTTCCGCAGCTGACGTTTGGCTGAACGCGTGTTGGGAATGGCCAATCCCCTCCTTATCCTTGGTGAATCCGAAGGGAAATGGTAGCCCTTCCCTGGGCCCGGTGCAAGGAAGGGACAGGGACAAACTTCAGCTTGTCGGGCCCCCAGGGGACGGGCTAAGGTAACACCGGTTGCGCTCAAGGGGGGCCATGATCGAGCACGTACGCAAGCGCGATGGAACCGTGGTTCCGTTCGATCAGGACCGGATTGTCTCCGCCATCGGCCGGGCGCTGGCCGAGGTCGGGAAGGACGACCGGGCGCTGGCCGAGGAACTGGCGCTGCGGGTGGTGAAGACGCTCGAGGGCCGGTGCGGGGCCCTATTCGGCCCCCCCCACGTGGAGGAGATCCAGGACGCGGTGGAGGAAGTGCTCATGGCCGCCGGCCTCCCTGACGCGGCAAGGGCCTACATCGTCTACCGCCATCAGCACCAGCAGCTCCGCGAGGTCAAGGAGCTCGTCGACCCCGAACTTGTGGCGAGCTACGTGAACGGGCAGGACTGGCGGGTCCGGGAGAACTCGAACATGTCGTTCTCCCTCCAGGGCCTGAACGTGTTCCTCACCGAGAAGATCATCGGCAAGTACTGGCTGACCAGGGTCTACCCGGAGCACATCCGGAAGGCCCACGTGGACGGGGACTTCCATATCCACGACCTGGGGACGCTCGGCCCCTACTGCGTGGGGTGGGACCTCGGGGACCTCCTCGCCCAGGGGTTTCGGGGGGCAAGGGGCAAGGTGGAGTCCCTTCCGCCGAAGCACTTCCGGGTCGCCCTCCTCCAGGCCGTCAACTTTCTGTACACCCTCCAGGGCGAGGCCGCCGGGGCCCAGGCGTTCTCCGCTCTCGACACCCTTCTCGCCCCGTTCATTGCCGTGGACGGCCTTTCTTACACAGAAGTGAAGCAAGCTCTACAAGAGTTCGTGTACAACCTCAACGTGCCTACACGCGTCGGTTTTCAAACACCTTTCAGCAATGTAACTTTGGATCTCAGGCCGCCGGAGCATTTGGCCAATCTCCCGGCCATCGTGGGCGGGAAGCCCATCCACGCCACGTACGGCGAGTTCACCCGGGAGATGAACCTCTTCAACCGGGCGCTTGCGGAGGTGATGGCCGAGGGCGATGCCCGAGGCCGAGTGTTCACGTTTCCCATCCCCACCTACAACGTCACCCCCGACTTTCCGTGGGACGATCCCACTCTCGAGCCCTTGTGGGCGATGACCGCGAAGTACGGGATCCCGTACTTCGCGAACTTCGTCAACTCCGAGATGCGCCCCGAGGACGCGCGCAGCATGTGCTGTCGCCTGCGCCTAGATGTGCGGGAGCTGCGGAGAAGGGGCGGCGGGTTGTTCGGGTCCAACCCCCTCACCGGGTCGATCGGCGTGGTCACCCTGAACCTGCCCCGGCTGGCGTACCTGTCCCGGGATGAGCACGAGTTCCTCGACCGCCTCCACGAGCTCATGCAGCTCGCCGGAAAGTCTCTCATCATCAAGCGGAAGGTGCTGGAGCGCCTCACCGACCAGGGCTTGTATCCTTATTCCAAGTTCTACCTGCGCGGGGTGAAGGAGCCGCGGGGGGAGTACTGGGCCCAGCATTTTTCCACGATCGGGGTCATCGGGATGAACGAGGCCACCCTCAACCTCCTGGGGTGCACCCTGGCCGAGGAGGAGGGGATCGCGTTCGCCCTCCGCGTCCTCGACTTCATGCGCGAGGTGCTCGTGGGGTTCCAAGAAGCCACCGGGCATCCGTGGAACCTGGAGGCGACCCCGGCCGAGGGGACGAGCTACCGCCTGGCGATGGTCGACAAGGACCGGCATCCGGGGATCGTGGTGGCCAACGAGAGAGCCGTGCGGGAGCGCGGCGCCGCCCCGTACTACACGAACTCCTCCCAACTCCCGGTGGACGCTACCTTCGACCTGTTCGCTGCTCTGCGCCTGCAGGAGCCCCTGCAGACCCGGTACACCGGAGGGACCGTGTTCCACGTGTGGCTGGGGGAGCGGCTTCCTTCTCCGGAAGCGGTGAAGTCGCTCGTGGCGAAGGTGATGGGGAACTTCCGCATCCCCTACCTCACCCTGACCCCGACGTTCTCCGTGTGCCCCGCTCATGGGTACCTGGTAGGGGAGCAGGAGCGCTGTCCGACCTGTGGGGCGCTCGCCGAGGTGTACTCCCGGGTGGTGGGGTACCTCCGGCCGGTGGAGCAGTGGAACGCCGGCAAACAATCGGAGTTCCGCGACCGCAAGATGTTTCACCCGACCCTGACCCCCGGCCCTGGTCGCTAGTGGAGCGAGGGATGGACCTCGCCTACCTGCAAGGGACGTCGCTCATCGACTATCCTGGCAAGGTGGCGGCGGTCGTGTGGACCGTCGGGTGCAACCTGCGCTGTCCCTTCTGCTACAACGCTGAGCTCGTCTTGCCCGAGCTTGTCCGGGCACTCCCGAAACTTCCTCCCGAGGAAGTCCTGGCCCGGCTGCGCGAGCGCACGGGTTTCCTCGACGGCCTCGTCGTCACCGGGGGAGAGCCGACCCTTCACCCGGACCTCCCCGACTTCCTCCGCGAGGTCAAGGCGTTGGGGCTCAAGGTGAAGCTCGACACCAACGGGACCCACCCCGATGTGGTGGCCCGCCTCCTCGCCGAACAACTGGTGGACGACGTGGCCCTGGACGTGAAGGCCCCTTTCGAACGGTACGGCGAGTACATCGTAGCGTCGGGGCTTGTCCCCGACGCTACCGATGCGGTTCGGGAAAGCATCGCCCTTGTGTGCGCCCACGCCCGCTCTTACGAGTTCCGGACCACGGTCGCCCCAGGCTTGACCGGAGAGGACCTTCTCGCCATCGCCCGCGAGATCCGGGGCGCACGGGGCTACGTGCTTCAGCGGTTCTTCGTCCCAAGGGGGAAGCGCCTGGTGGACGAGGGCTGGCGAACGCGGTCGGCATTGACCGGAGAAGAGCTCAAGATCGTGGCCGAAAAGATCTCTCGGCTCGTCCCGTGCACCGTCCGGGCCTAAGCTAATCCGACCCGGGCCCGCACCTCGCCCATCACCTCCCGGGCGATCCCCCTCGCCCGCTCCGCCCCGGCGGCCAGCACCTCGTCCACCTTTCCCGGCGCGAGGAGCTCCCGCCGTCGCTCCCGGATCGGGCGAAGCATGGCCATAAGGTGGGTGAACAACGTCTCCTTCAGGTTCTTGTAGAGGAGCTTCCCCTGCCGGTGCTCCGCCCTGAGCCCCTCCACCACCTCGGCCGGGGCCACCAGCTCCAGGATCGTGAACAGGTTCGCGACCCCGGGGGACATGTCCTGCCCGGGGATGAGGCCGACGTCGGTCACCGCCGACCGCACCTTCCTCTTGATGGATTCCTCCGGCTCCATCAGCCCCACGCAGTGATCGGGGCCCGCGGACTTGCTCATCTTCCGCTCCGGGTCGGCCAGGGACATGATCCGGGCCCCCTTGCCCAAAATGGGCTCCGGCTCCGGGAAGTACTGGCCGAACCGGTAGTTGAACCGACGCGCGATCCGGCGGGCCAGCTCAAGGTGCTGGACCTGGTCCTCCCCCACCGGCACGTGGTCCGCGCGGTACAGCAAGATGTCCGCCGCCTGGAGCACCGGGTAGTAGAACAGGCCCCCGTTCACGAACTCCTGCTCCGCCGCCTTCTGCTTGAACTGGGTCATGCGGGAGAGGTCCCCGAACGAGGTCACACAACCCAGGATCCAGGCGAGCTCGGTGTGCTCGGGCACGTCCGATTGGAGGAACAGGATCGCCCGCTCGGGGTCGATCCCGCAGGCGAGGAGGTCCAGAGCCAGCTCCCGGCGGGCCCGGCGGAGCTCGTCCGGCACGGTGTCCTCGTTCGTGAGGGCGTGGTAGTCCACGATGCAGTAAATGCAGTCGTTCCCTTCCTGAAGCTCGACCCACTGCCGGATGGCCCCGAAGTAGTTCCCGATGTGGAGCTCCCCTGTCGGTTGGATGCCAGAGAAGATACGCATGGCGACCTCCTGGCCGGGCAGTATAGGCGGTCGGTGGGAAACCGCAACCGTCCGTTTTGCCATCCCTGGCCGCTACGGCTAAAGTATGGGGTAGATGGCGGAATCGCTGGACGTAGTGATCCTGGCGGCGGGCAAGGGGACGCGGATGCGTTCCCATCGCCCCAAGGTCCTTCACCCCCTGGCCGGCCTGCCCCTCCTCGAATACCCAATCCGAGCCGCTTTGGCTTTGGCCCCCGCCCGTACGGTGGTGGTGGTGGGGTTCGGCGGGGACCAGGTCCGTGCCGCGTTCTCCGGGCGCCCTCTCCAGTTCGTGGACCAGGGCGACCCCCGCGGCACCGGCCACGCCTTGCTCGTGGCAAAGCCGGCGCTCTCCGCGCGCCGGACCCTGGTCCTCCCCGGCGACGTTCCCCTCGTGCCGCCGGCAGCCCTGCGGGCGCTCCTCGCCCATCACGGGGAGACCAAGGCGGAACTGTCCTTCCTTACCATGGAACCGCCCGATCCGTGCGCCTACGGCCGGGTGGTGCGGGAGGGCGGGCGCCCGGTGCGCATCGTGGAGGCCCAGGACGCCACCGCGGATGAACGGGCGATCCGCGAGGTCAACTCCGGGATCTATTGCCTGGAGAACACGCCCCACCTCTGGCAGGCCTTGGCAGGCCTTTCTGCGGACAACGCCAAAGCCGAGTACTACCTGACGGATTTGGTGGCCGTGTTCGCCCGCCAGGGGAAGGCGGCGGCCCTCCTCTGGCCGCACGCCGAGGACCTCATGGGGATCAACGACCGGGTTGACCTCGCCCGGGCCGAGGCCGCCCTGCGAACCCGCCTCCTCACCGCCCTCATGCGGGCCGGGGTCACCGTGGTCGACCCGGCCACGGTGTACATCTCCCCGGACGCCACGGTGGGGCCGGACACGGTCCTCCACCCCGGCACCCACCTCCTCGGCCGCACCGCCATCGGCGAGGGGTGTGCGATCGGCCCCGGGGCGTACCTGGTGGACACCGAGGTCGAGGCCGGGGCGCGGGTGTGGTATTCGGTGCTGGAGGGGGCGTACGTGGGGCCGGCGGCCCAGATCGGCCCCTACGCGCACCTCCGGCCGGGGGCGCGGATCGGAGCGAGGGCCCGGGTCGGGAACTTCGTGGAGGTGAAAGCGGCCTCCATCGGGGAGGGGGCTAAGGCTTCCCATCTCGCGTACATCGGTGATGCCGAGGTGGGGGCCGGGGCGAACATCGGGGCGGGGACCATTACCTGCAACTTGCAGCCCGGCCGCAAGGAGAAGCAGCGCACCGAGATCGGGCCGGGGGCCTTCATCGGCAGCAACGCCGCTCTCGTGGCCCCGGTTCGCATCGGCGAGGGGGCGGTGGTGGGGGCAGGTTCAGTGATCACCGCGGACGTTCCGCCCTATGCGCTCGCCGTTGAACGCTCCCCTCAGGTGGTCAAGCCTGGGTGGGCCAAGGAACGGGGGGAACAAGGTTGAACAAGTTAGGATTGCTGTCAGGCCGAGCGAACGTAACCCTCGCCCAAGAGGTGGCCAGGCTCCTCGGCGCCGAGCTGTGCCCGGCGGATTCGGAGGCCCTCACCCCGGGACGGTTCCCCGACGGGGAGGTCCGGGTGGAGATCCAGCAGACGGTGCGGGGCAAAGAGGTGTTCGTCTTCCAGCCCCTGTCTCCCCCGGTGAACGACCACCTGATGGAGCTCCTGCTCGTGGTGGACGCCCTGCGTCGGGCCTCGGCCCAGATGATCTGTGCGGTGATCCCGTACTTCGGCTATGCCCGTCAGGACCGGAAGAAGAAGGGGCGGGTGCCCATCTCCGCCCGCCTTGTAGCCAACATGCTCGAGGCGGCCGGCGTGCATCGGGTGCTGACGATGGAACTCCATGCCGGCCAAATCCAGGGGTTCTTCAACGTGCCCGTCGACCACCTGCGCAGCGACAAGCTGTTCGCCGACCACGTAAAGATGCGCTATCCCAAGCTCTTGACCAACCTGATGGTCGTCTCCCCCGATCTGGGCGGGGTGTGGCGGGCCCGTCGGCTGGGGCGGGAACTGGGAACCCCCATCGCCATCGTGGAGAAGCACCGCATCGGGATCCACGACGAGGAAGTGGAGGTGCAGTACGTCATCGGGGATGTGGACGGGCACGACGTGCTCCTGGTGGACGACATCCTCGCCACCGGGCACACCCTGGTCACCGCGGCGGAACGGCTGGTCGAGGCCGGGGCGACCCAGGTGTTCGCCGCCTGCACGCACGGCCTGTTCTGCGGCGACGCCCTGTCCGTCCTCGAACGATCCCCCTTGCAGAAGGTTTTCGTGACCGATACCATTTGCCCTCAGCATGTCCAGGGCCATCCCAAGGTCGAGGTCGTGTCGGTGGCCCAACTGATAGCGGACGCCATCCGGCGGATCTACAACCGCCAATCGGTAAGCGACCTGTTGGTGCGTAGCTAGGAGGACATCCATGTTGGTGAAAGCGATGCGGCGGCCCCTCAACGTGAACCCCAAGGCCCTTCGGCGCCAGGGCCAAGTCCCGGCGGTGCTCTACGGCGCACATGTCGAACCGGTGCACATCACCATCTCCGAGAAGGACCTGGTGAACCTGTTCGATCATGTGACCCGGTCCACCATGGTCGAGGTCCAGGTCGACCGGGGCGAGGCGTACCGGGTGTTCGTGAAGGAGATCCAGGTGGATCCGATCACGGAGCGGTTCCTCCACCTCGACCTGTACGTGCCCGAGCCCGGCCGATCGCTGGTGATGCAGGTCCCGGTGAAGCTCACTGGTACCCCGCGGGGGTTGAAGGACGGCGGCATCCTCGAACACGTCCACGCCTACATCGCCGTCGAGGCCCCCCCGGAGAAGATCCCGCCTTCCGTGGCGATCGATGTGTCCGACCTCGGGGTGGGGGATTCGATCCTGGTCAAGGACCTGACGTGGGAGGAAGGCGTTCGTCCTCTGCTTCCCCCGGACAACGTGGTGGCCACGGTGCTGGTCCCGCGGGCGGCGGTGGCGGCTCCGGAGGCCGCCCCGACCCCGCCTGAGGGAGGCGAGCCCGCGGCTTGAGGGCGGTCGTCGGTCTCGGGAATCCGGGCCCGGAGTACATCGCCACCCGGCACAACCTCGGCTTTTGGGTCGCCGAGCGGCTCCTGCGCGCCGGCCGTTGGCGGCGTTGGGTGCAGCCGTGGGGCGAGGTGTACCAGCGGGGGGAAAGCCTCCTCCTGCGTCCCCTCACGTACATGAACCGGTCCGGCGAGGCCGTGCGGGAGCTCGCCGCGCGCTTTGCCCTCGCCCCACCGCATCTCCTCGTCGTCTACGACGACGTGGACCTGCCCGTGGGCGAGGTGCGGCTCCGGCCCGCCGGCGGGCCGGGCAGCCACCGCGGCATGCAGTCCGTGCTGGCGGCGCTGGGTACCGAGGAGGTCCCCCGCCTGCGGGTGGGGGTCGGCGCCCCCCCGCCCGGGGTAGACCTGGTGGACTACGTGTTGTCCCCTCCTCCCCCGGAGGAAGCGAACGTACTGGCCTGCGCCGCCGACCGGGCGGCCCGGCTCGCGCTGCGGTTCCTCGAGGGCGGGCTCGCCGCGGCCCTGGACAGTTTCTCCCGTGAGGGAAAGGGCGAACGGGTATAATTACGAGTGGAGGCCACCGGATGTACGAAAAGTTCTCTAAGGAAGCGATGAAGCTGCTCGCCGCGTCCCAGGAAGAGGCCGGGGAGTGGCGCCACCGGTACGTAGGGACGGAACACCTGCTCCTCGCCGCCCTGCGCCTGGAAGGATCGCGGGTGGCGCGGTTCCTGGAGGGGAAGGGGCTGACCTACGACCGGGTGACCCGCATCGTGGAGCGCCAGAAGGGACGGGGGAAGCTCTACGTGGCCCCCGATGACCTCGAGCCCACCCAACGGCTGCGGCGGGTGATGAAGCTCTCCTACGAGGAGGCCCGGCGGGAGGGCGCGGACACCATTGAACCGGAGCACCTGCTCCTCGCCATCCTCCGGGAGGGGGAGTGCACGGCGGCGGAGATCCTCCGCGCCCACGGCATCGACCTGCGCTCCGCCCGCGACCACTTCTCCCCCCGCCGGGGTGGGGTGCGGGTGCGCACCAGCCACGCCCGCCTCCCCGGGGAGCTCGGCGAGTTCGGGCGCAACCTGGTGGAGGAGGCGGCGGCGGGGGCGCTCGACCCGGTCATCGGCCGGGAGCGGGAGCTGGAGCGGCTCATCCAGATCCTGTGCCGTCGCAAGAAGAACAACCCGGCCCTGATCGGGGAGTCCGGGGTGGGGAAGACGGCGATCGTGGAGGGCCTCGCCCAGAAGATCGCGGCCGGGGACGTGCCCACCGCCCTCGCCGACAAGGAGATCGTGGAGCTGGACATGGCCGGGATCGTCGCCGGCACCAAGTACCGTGGCGAGTTCGAGCAACGCCTGAAGACGATCCTCAACCAGGTGATGGCCGCGGAGAACATCATCCTGTTCATCGACGAGCTCCAGACGGTGGTCGGCGCCGGCGGGGCCGAGGGGGCGATCGACGCCTCGGCGATCCTGAAACCCCCGCTCGCCTCCGGGGCCATCCAGTGCATCGGCACCGCCACCCCCGACGCCTACAGGAAATCCATCGAGAAGGACCCGGCTCTAAAGCGCCGGTTCAAGACGGTGTACGTGGACGAACCGTCGGTGGAGCAAACGGTGAAGATCCTGCACGGGCTCAGGCGCCGCTACGAGGAACATCACGGGGTGCGCATCAACGACGACGCCTTGTGGCAGGCGGCCCGGCTTGCCGATCGCTACATAACCGACCAGTTCCTCCCGGACAAGGCGATCGACCTCGTCGACGAGACGGCGGCCAAGGTGCGCCTCGCGGCCACCGAGCTCCCCCAGGAGGCGCGGGGGCTCCTCGCCGAGATCACCAGGCTCGAGGACGAGGAGGAGGCGGCGGTGGCTGAGCAGAACTACGAGCTCGCCGCCAAGCTCCGGGACCAGCGGTCGGCCCTGATCGAGGACCTCAAGCGGTTCGAGGAGGGGGGCCGTAGCGAGGCCGTTGTCCCCGTGGTCACCGGGGAGCACATCGCCGCCACCGTGTCCGCGTGGACAGGGATTCCCATCCACCACCTCCAGGAGGAGGACACGGCGCGCCTGGTGCACATGGAGGAGAAGATCCACGAGCGGCTGGTGGGCCAAGAGGAGGCGGTGAAGGCGGTATCCCGGGCCATCCGCCGGGCGTACGCGGGGATCAAGGACCCCCGCCGGCCCATCGGCTCGTTTCTGTTCCTTGGCCCGACCGGGGTCGGCAAGACCGAGCTCGCCCGGACCTTGGCTGAGTTCCTGTTTGGCGATGAGGACGCCCTGATCCGCATCGACATGTCCGAGTACATGGAGCGGTTCACCGTGTCCCGCCTCGTCGGCGCCCCGCCGGGGTACGTGGGGTACGAGGAGGCGGGGGAGCTCACCGAGGCCGTGCGCCGGAGGCCTTATTCGGTGGTCCTGTTCGACGAGATCGAGAAGGCCCACCGGGACGTGTTCAACATCCTCCTCCAGGTCATGGACGACGGCATCCTCACCGACTCCCAGGGGCGCAAGGTGGACTTCCGCAACACGGTGCTGATCATGACCTCCAACGTGGGGAGCAAGCTGATCACCGACCGGACGAGCCTCGGATTCAGCACCGTGGAGGTCGAGTCCGAGGAGGCCTATCAGGACATGAAGTCCCGGGTGATGGGTGAGGTGCGGAAGCTGTTCTCTCCGGAGTTCTTAAACCGGCTCGATGACATCATCGTGTTCCGCGCCCTGACCAAGGATGAGGTGGGGGCGATCGCCGAGCTCCTCATCGGGCGGTTGAGGAAGCGCCTCCAGGAGGAGCACGGGATCTCGCTTGTGCTCACCGAGTCCGCCCGTGACCTCGTCATCGAGCGCGGGTACGACGAGAAGTACGGGGCGCGCCCGATGCGCCGGACCATCGAGCGATTGCTGGAGGACTCGGTCGCCGAGAAGATCCTGACCCAAGAGTTCCCCGATGGGTGCACGGTGGTGGCCGAGGCCCAGGGCGGGGAGATCACGGTGCGGAAGGAGTAGATGCCCTACCGCTGCCGGGGGTGCGGCTACCGGTCGCCGAAGTGGCTGGGCCGCTGCCCGGTTTGCCAGAGCTGGGAGAGCTTCGAAGAGGTCGCCGAGGACAAGGCCGGCGAGGCGGCCGGGGAGACGTGGGTCGGCGAGCGGCCCCGGTCCCTGGCAGACATCCCCCGGATCCCGGAGGAACGGCTGTCCACCGGGATGGGGGAGGTGGACCGGGTCCTCGGCGGGGGCCTCATCCCCGGGGTGGTGGTCCTGTTCGGGGGCGAGCCGGGGGTGGGCAAGTCCACCCTGCTCCTCCAGCTCGCCGCCCAGCTCGCTGCCCGCTACGGCAAGGTCCTGTACGTGTCCGGCGAGGAGGCCACCGCTCAGGTGAAGCTCCGGGCGGAGCGTCTAGGCGTCGCCGAGCCCACCCTGTACCTCCTTTCCGAGCAGCACCTCTTGCGCATCGTGGAGGCAGTGCAGGACGTGGGGCCGACGGCCCTGGTGGTGGACTCGCTGCAGACGGTGCTGGCTCGGCCGGACGGGGGAGAGATCGGCGGTCTCCTCCAGGTGCGCGAGGCCGCGGCCCACTTTGCTCGCCTTGCCAAGGGCCTGGGCATGGCCACGGTCCTCGTATCCCACATCACGAAAGAGGGCGGCTTCGCCGGCCCGAAGACGGTGGAGCACCTGGTGGACGTGGCCGTGTACTTGGAGGGGGTGCGGGAGGGGGACCTCCGGCTCCTGCGGTGCGTGAAGAACCGGTACGGGTCCACCGCCGAGGTGGCGGTGCTGCAGATGGGGGCATCGGGCCTCGTCGAGGTGGCCAACCCATCCCTGTTCTTCGTGTCCCAGGACCGCACGCCCAGGCCGGGGTCGGCCATCGTGCCGGTATTGGAGGGGTCACGAACCCTGCTCATGGAGATCCAGGCCCTGGTCACCCCGAGCGGGGGCTACGGCCCGCCCCAGCGGCGGACGGCCGGGCTCGACTTCAACCGTGCCCTGGTGCTGCTGGCGGTGATCGAAAAGCACCTTGGGGTGCACACCCGGGCCATGGACGTCTACCTTGCGGTGGCGGGGGGACTGGAGGTGCGGGAGCCGGCGGTGGACCTCGCGGTGTGCGCGGTGGTGCTGGGGAGCGTCCGGAACCGGGTCATCCCCGCGGACACGGTGATCCTGGGCGAGGTGGGCTTGGCCGGTGACGTGCGTCCGGTGCGCAAGGGACCGGAGCGACTGCGGGAGGTGGCCAAGCTCGGGTTCCGGCAGGCGGTGGTGCCGAAGGCTCCGTTGCCCAAGCGGTTATCGTTGGAGGCGATCCAGGTACAAACCCTCAGGGAGGCGGCCGAAGCCTTAGGCCTGACGTGACATGGGGCCAAGACGCGATGCACGGCTGGAACTCCTGCGGCGCACGGCGCCCGGGACGCCCCTGCGCGAGGCGATCGACAGGGTGGTCCAGCTCGGCCGTGGCGGGCTGATCCTCATCGCCGACCGCGAGGTCGCCAGCCCGGTCATCGCCGCCGGGTTCGAGCTGAACGCCCCGTTCACCCCCCAGGCCATCGGCGAGCTCTCCAAGATGGACCGGGCGGTGGTGGTGGACGAAGACCTGCGCACCATCCTCTACGCCAACGCCCACCTCGTGCCCGACCCCACCCTCCCCTCCCAGGAGACGGGCACCCGCCACCGGGTGGCCGAGCAGATCGCCCGACAGCTCGACCGCCCGGTGATCGCCATCTCCGAGGAACGTCGCCAGGTGACCCTGTACCGCGGGGAGTGGAAGTACGAGCTCCAAGAGATCCAAACCCTGATCAGCCAGGTCTCCCAGGGGCTCCTCATCCTGGATCGGTATCGCCGGGAGCTACGGGACCTCCTGACCGAGCTCGCTCCGCTGGAGTTCGAGCAGCGGGTGTTGCCCTACCACGTGGCCGCAGTCATCCAGCGCATCCTCCAGATGCTCGACCTGGAGAAGGAGATCAAGCTCAGCCTGGTGGAGCTGGGGATGCACAAGGAGCTGCCGGAGCGGCATCTGGCCGGGCTGATGCGAGGGGTGCGAGAGGAGCTGGAGTTCATCGTACGGGATTTCCAGACGGACCCGTCCCGGCCGGTGGAAGAGGTGATGGCGGAACTGCTGGGCATGGGCCGGGAGGACCTGGTGAACCCGGAGGCGGTGCTCAAGCCGCTCGGCCTGGTGGACGAGGAGGATCTGGAGCGGCCGCTGCCCTCGCGCGGGTACCGGCTGCTCTCAAAGATCCCCAGGCTGCCGATGTCGGTCATCGAGCGGCTGGTGCAGGAGGTCGGAGCGCTGGACCAACTGCAGCGCGCCAACCGGCGGCAGTTGGAGAAGGTGAAGGGGATCGGGGAGGCGCGGGCGCGGGCGATCAAGTACGGCTTGGCCCGGTTCAAGACCGGCTACGCCGCCATCCTGGAGGGGTTCTAAGGCCCCACGAAACCCGGGCCGTCTTCTGTGGCCTGGCGAAATACACAGGATATGGAAAACCGGAGGTTCGAGAACGTGAACATGCCGTGTGGAGTTGAGGTCCCCAAGGAAATAGAGCGCATCGAGCAGGCGGCAGCGGCCCTGGCCCGGCTCGGGCGGCCGGAGGTGGCGGTGGTGTTGGGCTCGGGACTGTCTCAGGTGCTCCCGCTTCAGGGGGAGCGCACGCTCCGGTTCCCCGACATCCCCGGGTTCCCCGCCCCGACCGTGGCCGGCCACGCCGGCGAGGTGGCGGTGGGTGAGGTTTCCGGGCGGACGGTGCTCGTGCAGCGGGGGCGGGTCCACTACTACGAGGGCCACGAGCTTGGGGAAGTGGTGTTCCCGGTGCGGGTCTACGCCGTCCTGGGGGTGAAGGTCCTCGTGCTCACCAACGCCTCCGGGGCGATCGCGTTCGGCCTGGAGCCGGGGGACCTGGTGCTCGTCTCCGACCACATCAACCTGCTCGGGGGGAACCCCCTGCGCGGGCCGAACCTGGACCGGCTCGGCCCGCGGTTCCCGGACATGACTGCGGCCTACGACCCCGAGCTGCGTCGGCGGGCCCGGGAGGCGGCCCAGGACCTGGGGATCACCGTCAAGGAGGGGGTGTACCTGGCGACCACCGGGCCGTCGTACGAGACCCCGGCGGAGATCCGGGCGTTCCGGGCCCTCGGGGCAGACCTGGTGGGGATGTCCACCGTGCCCGAGGCCATCGCCGCCCGCCACGCCGGCCTGCGGGTGCTCGCGATTTCCTGCGTCACCAACCTCGCCGCCGGGGTGTCCCCGACCCCCCTCTCCCACGACGAGGTCATCGCCATCACCCGCCGCAAGGCGGGCGAGCTCGGCCGGCTCCTCCTCGCGCTGATCCCCAACCTCTAGCTTCCAAAAAGGCGCCTTCCCGGTTCGGGGCCGGGAAGGCGCTTCAACCTGCGGAAGCGGGCTCTCTATCTCCGTCGTCCGCAGCGTCCGGAACTGCAGTCGCCCACGGTCACGAGCCCGCTCGTGCGGCCCTCGGCCCCGGCGCTGTCGGTCACGGTGAGGACCACCAGGTACTGGCCGGGATTGGCGAACGTGTGGCGCACGATCTCCCCGTCCCCGGTGGCCCCATCGCCGAAGTCCCAGGTCCAGCGCACGATGTCCCCGTCAGGATCGGACGATCCGGACCCATCGAAGGTCACCTCCTCGTCCTCGAACGGGTCCCGGGGGTAGAACGTGAACGCGGCCGTGGGCGGGTTGTTCAGGGCGCGCACGACGGTGGTGGCCCGGCCGGTGCCGGACGGGCCCACCACCACCAGGGTGACCATGTACTCGCCGGCGCGGTCGAAGGTGTGGTCCACCTCTCGGCCAGAGGCGACCGGGCTCCCATCGCCGAAGTCCCACAGGAAGTCGGTGAGTGCGCCCTCGGGGTCGGTGGAGCGGGTGGCGTCGAAGTGCACCTGGAGGGGCGCCTGCCCCTGGGTCGGGGCGGCGGTGATCACCGCCAGGATCTTGGTGGCCGGCCCGACCTGGGGCGTACACCCGACCAGGGCTGCCAATGCCCCCAACATCGCCGCCGCGAAAAGCTTCTTCATGGTGACCTCACGGGGCCTGGCACCCCGGGCCGCCCTGGACCTCGACCACTTGGGTGACCGTGTGCTCCTGGCCGGCCGCGTCCACCACGGTCAGGGTCACCGGGTACCCTCCGCCGTACCAGTACCGGTGTTCCACCGACCGACCACTGGCCCACTGTCCGTTTCCGAACGCCCAGCGATACTCGACGATCGCGCCGTTGGGGCTGGTGGAGGCGGAGGCATCGAACACGATGGTCTCCCCGGTCCCGGGCCGCCACGGGGCGTAGGTGAAGCGGGCGGTGGGGGCAGGGAAACGCACCGTGACCTGGGTTTCTCGCCGGCTGGACAGCCCCCGCTCGTCGTACACCTCCAGCATCACCCGGTAGGTGCCGCCCCGCTCGTAGGTGTGGGACACCACCGGGCCCAAGCCCCGGGAACCGTCGCCGAAGTCCCAGATGTACTCGGTGATCCTCCCCTGGTCGGCGAACGACAGGGACCCATCGCAGATCACGGTGAGCGGGGCCACCCCCTCGCTCGGGCGCAGGGCAAACAGGGCCTCAGGCGGTTTCATCTGGAACTTGGCCACGCACCCTCCCAGGGCCAACGCCACGGCCAGCCCGCCGCCCACGATCAGGTACCTTCCGCGCATCGTCATCCCCCCTCCCTCATAGCGTGAACGCCAGACGCACGGTCAACCCCAGCCAAAGCCCGCTGAAATCGAGCGGGTCTCCCGAACCGTCGGCGTTGAGATCCAGCGGGACGGTCCCGGCTTGGGGCACCCCCAGCGGGGCCACCCGAAACCCGGCTTCCAGGCCCACGAACAGCCCCGATCCGAGGGGCAAGGAAACCCGGGTGAAGGCCGCCCCCACCGGGCCGTGAACGGTGTACGCCCGGTCCTCGTTACGGGGCAGGAACGGGACCGACCAGTCGGTGGGCAGGGCGGTGGGGAACACCCCGAGGTAGTGGAGGTTGGCGAGGCCCCACCCGGCAGAAAGGCCGATGCTGAAGAGGTCAGCCACCACGGTGAACGCGAGCTCCGCTTCGACCGTGGCCAGTTGGGCCTGAAGCGCCAGGTGCACTGGATGCTCGGCGCCCCCTTGGGTCCACACGCCCTGGGTGGCCGTCTCCACCTTGGCCAGGGAAAGCTGCGCCCCGACCATCAGCCCCTCCCCCCACGCCTCGGTGAACCGCAGGCCGACCCCATCGCGAAGGGCGGGGAGGGGAGGAACCGGGCTCTCCGGGAGCCGCTCGTTGACGAAGTCGATGGTATGGTTGGCGAGCTGGATGAACGTGGTGAGCGAGGCCATCGACGTGAGGACCCATTGGGCTCCGGATTCCACCACCACCGGGGCTGCCCCCACCGTGGCGCCCCCGAGAACCGCCGCTATCGCCGCCGCCCACACCGCTCTCATGATGTCCTGGCCCTCTTGTGTAACGCAGGCTACGCCCGCAGGGGGACTGACGCGAGGACAGGGCGGACCGGGCTAGGGGGGGTTCGTCACATCCGCGGGGTACCCAGTTCCCGGCGCAGGCGGTCAACCGTCCGCAGGATGTCGTCCCGGGTGATCCCGAGATGCGTCACCATACGGATGCGGCGGGGATGGGTGCCGGCGCCGGCCGGGGCGGCCAGCACCCCCCGCTCCCGGAGCCCAAGGCAGAGCTCCTGGGCGGTGGGCCCGGTCTGGATCTCGAACACCACGATGTTCGTCTCCGGGGGCCACACGGAGAGGCCGGGGATCGTGGAGAGCCCGTCCGCGAGGAGGCGGGCGTGCGCGTGGTCGTCGGCGAGGCGGTCCACGTGATGCTCCAGGGCGTACAGGCCAGCCGCGGCCAGGATCCCTACTTGGCGCATCCCCCCACCCATGGCCTTGCGCACCCGGCGGGCCTCGGCGATGAACGGGCCCGACCCACACAACATCGAGCCGACGGGACAGCCGAGGCCCTTGGACAGGCAGAACATCACCGAGTCCACCCCGCGCACAAGTTCCCGGACGGGGAGCCCGGTGGCCACCGCAGCGTTGAAGATGCGGGCCCCGTCCAGGTGCACGGGGAGGCCACGGGCGTGGGCGACCGCGATCACCTCCCGCGCACCCTCAACCGGCCAAATCCGCCCTCCGGCGGCGTTGTGCGTGTTCTCCAGGCACAGAAGTCCGGTCGGGGCGAGGTAGTAGAGGTCGGGGTGGATGGCTGCCGCTACCTGGTCGGCGGTGAACACACCGCGCTCCCCCACGAGGAGGCGGGGTTGGACCCCGGAGAAGCGGGCCATGGTGGCCATCTCCACGTTGTAGATGTGGGAGGTGGCCTCAACGATCACCTCCTGGCCGGGGCGGGTGTGGCAAGCGATGGCGATCTGGTTCCCCATCGTCCCCGAGGGGACGAACAGGGCGGCCTCCATCCCCGTAATCTCCGCGGCTCGTTCCTCCAGCCTCCGCACCGTAGGGTCCTCCCCGAACACGTCATCCCCCACCGCGGCCTGGGCCATCGCCTGGCGCATCCCTGCGGTGGGCACGGTCACCGTGTCCGAGCGCAGGTCGATCACATCCATCCCTCCTCTCCGATCAGGGGCACGAACGTGCACGGGCACAGGCACCGGTGCACGAGCTGCTCCCCCCGTTTCTCGATCAACCACAGGTCCTGGCTCGTCTTCCCCCCGATGGGGATCACCAGTCGTCCCCCGTCCCCCAGTTGGTGGAGGAGGGACTGCGGGGCCCGGGGCGCGGCGGCGGTGACCACGATCGCCGGGAACGGGGCGGCCTCCGGCCAGCCCTTGGTCCCGTCCCCCACGCGGACCTGGATGTTCCGATACCCGAGCTGGGTCAGCCGCGCACGCGCGGCCCGGGCGAGCTCCGGGAGCCGCTCGATCGTGTACACCTCGCCCGCGAGCTCGGCGAGGATCGCCGTCTGATAGCCAGAGCCGGTGCCTACCTCCAGCACGCGATCCGTAGGGGCGGGGTCCAGCGCCTCGGTGGACAGGGCGACGATGTACGGCTGGGAGATGGTCTGGTCAAACCCGATAGGAAGCGGGCGGTCCTCGTAGGCGAAAGCGAGGAGCGATAGGGGCACGAACCGGTGGCGGGGGACGCGGCCCATCGCCGCCAGCACGCGCCCGTCGCGGATGCCCAAGGCCCTGAGCTCCGCCACCAGAGCCGCCCGCGCCCTCGCCAGCTCCGCCTCGTCGGACGGGGTCAGCTCCCCCACGGTTTGCCTTACTCCCCGCCCTGGCGAAACGCGGCCAGGGCGTCCCGGGCCCGGAGGAGATCCTGGGCCGGCACCAGGATCTGCACCTCCGCCAGCCCGTCCACCGTCACCGGGTACACCGATGCCGGGACATGGGTGCGGAACCGGACGGGGATCCCCTCCCCGGTGAGGAACCCGGCCAAAAGCTGGGCTTGGGGTTCGCCGATCACCGTAGTCAGCTTCTCCCAGCGGTCCATCCTGCCTCCCTTAAGTCGAGCTCGTTGTGCACGAGGGTAACGCACTGGTGGCCGTGGAGCACCTTGGGTCCCACCGACACACGGGGCGCATGCGCGAGGAGGGCGAGCTCCTCAGGGGTGAAGTCCTGGTGATCGGAGAGCACGAACGCCGGCCGTTCCGGGAGGGGCGCCGCCCGCAGCGGCTCCCCATCTTCGTTGAGGAGCACCGGCCGTAGTCCGGCCTCGCTCAGGGTGCCCATCAGGCCGGCCAGGCCCAGCCAGCGCACGGTGATCCCGGGGGTGGACTCCTCCTCCTCCCCCGGGCCGAGGCCCTGGGCCAGGCGCAGCGCCTCGCGCAGGAGGGCCCCGGTGGACCGCTCGTCCGGGTTCAGGTACCGCAACCGGCTGCCGGCAAGGGTGATCGCAAGCCGGTCCCGGATCACCAGGTGGAGCACCACGTCCTTCCTGATCCCGTGCGACAGGAGGAACGCGTCCACCGCGCACCGGCAGAGCACATCCAGCCGCCCTGCCCCCCCGGCGAGGTCGGAAAGGGGGAACCCGCCGTCCAGAGGCGCGGTATGGCTGACCACCACGAACGTCCGCATCTTAACCATGCTACTCGACCCCCCTCGCCCGGGCCAACGGCGGCCCGGGCGATCGGTGCGGGCAGCCGAGGTCGACAGGGCACCGGGCTGCGTGAGGAGAACAACGCGAAATCCTGTCTAAGAAAGGGTTTTGACCGACACGGAGCCGCGCTGTATGATACCGGACTGTGTACCTGATCGTCGTCGGTGCAGGGGGCATCGGCAGTGCCATCATCGACATCGCCGTGCGTGACCGCCACAACGTGGTGGTCATCGAGCGCGACCCGAAGAAGGCGGAAACCATCGCCCGGCGGTACGACGCCCTGGTGATCAACGCCGACGCCGCGTCGGCGGAGGTGTTGCGGGAGGCGGGGGCCGAACGCGCGGATGCGCTCATCACCACCACCCACGACGATGCCACCAACCTCATGGTCATCGCCGCCGCTGGGGACCTCGGGGTGCCCACCATCGTGTCCGTGGTGAACAACCGCGAACACACCGAGCTGTTCCGCCGCCTCGGGGCCCACGTCATGGAGAACCCGGACGTGATCGTGGCCGAGTACCTGTACCACGCCGCCCGTCATCCCTGGATCCGGGACCTCGTCACCCTGCCCGGGGGGGCGCAGGTGTTCCGCACCACGGTTACCGAGAAGTCACCCCTGGTGGGCACCTCTCTGCGGGAGGCTGGCCAAGAGAACCTGGTCCCGGATGGGACCCTGATCGCCGCCATCGAACGCAACGGGGAACTCATCATCCCCTCGGGGAGCACGGTGATCCAGGCCGGGGACATCGTGACCGTGTTCACCAAGAGCCACGCCCCCGAGAGCCTGATCGAGCGGCTCACCGGCTGACGTCATGCGCTCTGAAGACCTGAAGATCGTCCTCCGGGACCTGGGCTTGGTTGTGACCACGGTGGGGGTGATGGCCGCTTTGTCGCTCCCGGTGGCGGCGGCGTTCGGGGAGGGCTACGCCCTGTGGCCGCTTGGCCTGACCGCCCTCACCTCCCTCGGCCTGTGGGCCCTCCTCTACCTCCCGTTCCGCCGGGCCGGGGAGGCCCAGCTGAAACACGGGCTGATCATCGCTGCCCTGGGATGGCTCCTTGTGTCCGCGGTGGGGGCGTTGCCCCTCCATTTCGTGTCGGTGCGCCTGGGTGGAGGGACGGTTTTCCCTTATGCGAACATGGCCAGCGCCTTCTTCGAATCCGTGTCCGGGTTCACTGGGACCGGGCTCACCATGGCCCTGCGACCGGACCTCCTCCCCCGCACCTTGCAGTGGTGGCGGTCGTTTACGGAGTGGGTGGGGGGGATGGGGGTGATCGTGCTCATGATCACCCTGATCGCCGGCCCCGGGATAGCCGCCGCCAACCTGTACTTCGCCGAGGCCCGGGGGGAGAAGATCCACCCCTCGGTCCGCTCCACCGTGCGCACCATGTGGTGGATCTTTGCCCTGTACACGGTGATCGCCGCGGTGGGGCTGTGGGGGGCGGGGATGCCCCCGTGGGAGGCGGTGAACCACGCCATGACCGGCGTCGCCACCGGGGGGTTCTCGGTGTGGCCGGAGTCCATCGGCCACTACAAGTCCCTCGCTATCGAGCTCATCGCGATCCTGGCCATGCTCGCCGGCGCCATAAGCTTCGTCGTCCACTACCACACCCTACAGCGGGGGCTGGGTGTGCTGTTTAGCGATGTCCAGACCCGCTGGATGTTGGCCTTCCTCCTTGGGGGGGTAGCGTTGGTGGGGGTAGAAGGTCTTGAGTTGGCGGGCCCTGCTGTTGCCTTTCGCTGGGGGACATTTCAATACGTTTCGGCCATGACCTGTACAGGATTCCAAACCACATCCCTCGGAGGATGGTCGGACACGGGGAAGCTCCTGCTCGTGCTGGGGATGGTGGTGGGGGGGGCAGCGGGGTCGACCGCCGGAGGGGTCAAGGTGATGCGGATTGTCCTCCTCGTGCGCGGAGTGAGCTGGCAGCTCCGGCGAATCGTACGGCCCCTGGATGCCATCACCCCCCTCCGCCTGGGCCGCAATGCCCTCCCGGAAGAGGTCGCCTTCCGACGGATCGCCGAAGCGGCAATGCTTGCCTTCCTTTGGGTCGGGTTCCTCTTTCTGGGAACGGTGACCCTGTCCCACCTCGTGCCCGCCCGCCTGGCCGATGCGCTGTTCGAGGTCGCCTCGGCCCAGGGGAACGTCGGCCTATCGGTGGGCATCACCCATCCCGAGATGCCCACCCTGGCCAAGCTCGTGCTGTGCTTCAACATGTGGGTTGGCCGCCTGGAGATCATCCCCGTGCTCATGTTCCTCCGGGCACTGCTGTTCCGCCGAGGTGACCGGTGGGGCACGCCGTGAAGCGGGGAGAGAAGCGATGAGCAGTGATCGGATTGGCCCTCGATGGGACCGCGGCCCCTGCCGGCGGGCGCATTCGCGTGCGCCGCACGTGACGGCCCTTGTCTGGAGGGGTAGGATGCGGGTACGCTTCCCACTGGCGCTTTAGGCGATCGAGGCCACGGGATGGCCAAACATTTCGGAACGGATGGGGTGAGGGGGATCGCCGGGGTGGAGCTCACCGGCGAGCTTGGGTTCCGTCTGGGGCGGGCGGCGGGGCGGGCGCTTGGGCCCCGCACCGCCCTCCTCGCCCGGGATACCCGCCTGTCCGGGCCGGCCCTGGAGGCGGCCTGTGCCGCCGGCCTTGCCGAGGCCGGCGGCGACGTACATCTGGGTGGGGTCCTCCCGTCCCCGGCCGTGTCCCATCTCGTACGGCTCCACCGGTTCGACCTGGGCGTCGTGGTGTCCGCGTCCCACAACCCACCTCAGGACAACGGGATCAAGTTCTACAATGGACAGGGATTGAAGATCTCCCCCCAGGACGAGGATCGGGTGGAGGAAGTCCTGGACGAGCCCTCCCCGCCAGGTCGGCTGGGGATGGTCGCCCCGTGGCCCGAGGCCGCGGACCGGTACGTCGCGTTCCTGCGTGAAGCGGTGCCCGACCTCGACCTCCGGGGCCTCAGGATCGCGTTGGACTGCGCCTACGGGGCCACCGCCCCGGTGGCCCCGGGCCTGTTCTCCGCCTTTGGGGCCACGCTCGCCCTGCTCGGGGCGAAGCCGGACGGGGCCCGGATCAACACCACCGGCGTCGCCGCCCTGGGCCAACTCCAGGCCGTAGTGCGTGAGGCGGGGGCGGACCTGGGGATCGCGTTCGACGGGGATGGGGACCGGGCGCTGTTCGTGGACGGCCATGGCGAGGTCGTGGAAGGAGACCGGCTCATGGCCGCCCTCGCCCCCCTTCTCCGGGACTGGGGGGAGCTCTTGTCCCAACAGGTGGTGTTCACCGTGCTCGGGAACATGGGGGCCGAGCGGTACCTCACGGAGCGTGGGTTCCGGGTGGCCCGTGTCCCGGTGGGGGACCGGAACGTCTCCTGGGCGATGCGGGCGGAGGGAAGCGAGCTCGGCGGAGAGCCATCCGGCCACATCGTGTTCGCCCGCCACGCCCCGACCGGGGACGGTATCCTCACCGCCCTCCTCACCTTGAACGCCCTCCGGCGCGCCGGCACCGACCTCGGCTCGCTCGTCGCCCCCGTGCCTCTCTACCCCCAGGTGCGGGAGGACATCCCGGTCCTGGACCAGGAGGGGGCCTTGGCCGACCCCATCGTCCGCCGGGCGATCGGAGAGGCGCGGCACATGCTCGATGGCACGGGGCGGCTCGTCGTTCGCTCCTCCGGTACGCAGCCCCTGATCCGCATCTTCGCCGAGGGCCCGGACGAGGCCCCCCTGCGCCGGGCCGTGGCCCGGATCGCCGACGCCCTGGAGCGGTTCAGGGGAAAAACTTCCTAACCCCACGGGCTCAATCCGCCCGCGTGGGGTGACCCCCGACATCGCCGGCCACGGCGAGGGGCGTCCTAGAATGTTCAGTCTCATAGCAGTGCTGACGGGTGGGGGTGCACGGAGGGGGTAGCAGAGGTGAGGGTCACCGCGGCAAGCTCACCAGGAATCCGACAAGAGACCTGGGAGGTGCCCCGATGACCCTCGAGGACAAGGTACACGGTTTCCGGCTCCATGCACTCCGCCGAGCGGAGGAACTGGGCAACGTGAGCGCTGCCTGTCGGCAGCTGGAGCGGGCGATCGTGGCCACAGCGTGGCCGACGTGGGGGCCTAAGCGGGTGTCGCTGCAGCTTGAGCGACAAGGGATTCATGTCCCCCCGAGCACGGTGTGGCGGGCGCTGCGGCGGATGGGGTTGGGACGACGTGAGGCGAGGCTGCTCGCCGTGGAAGGCCATGCCGCCAGGACCGCGGCGAAGGTGATCCCGGCCCGCAACGCCCAGGAGGCCGCACGCTTCCTCTTGAGCTCGCCCCACGCCCCGGCCCCGTGGGCGATCGCCCCTGCCTCGGCAAGGATCATCCGCACCACC